>NZ_JBHYJH010000270.1:0-8243 GCF_042740445.1 Streptomyces sp. NPDC059003
CGTCCAACGCGGTCGCGAACACCGGGAAGACCTCCGCCAACTCCCGGCCCATACCGAGGCGCTGACCACCCTGACCGGAGAACACAAACCCCGTCAGGCCGGTGTGGGCCGTCCTGGTCACGGTGTCCGGCGTGGTCTCACCGGCGGCCAGGGCCGCCAGCCGGGCCCGCAGTTCGTCGGTGTCCGCGCCCAGCACGACCGCGCGATGCTCCAGGGCCGCACGGGTGGTGGCCAGGGACAGGGCCACGTCCAGCGGGTTCGCACCCGCCGCCGCGGACTCCAATCGGCCGGCTTGCGCAGCCAGTGCCGCCGCGGTCCGTGCGGACACCACCCAGGGCACCAGCGGCAGGTCGACCTGGCCGGCGCCGGGTGCGGCGCCACCAGCGGGGGCCCCGGCCGTCGCCGGGGGTTCCTCGATGATGACGTGGGCGTTGGTGCCGCTGATCCCGAAGGACGACACGCCCGCACGCCGGCGGCGTTCGCCGCGCGGCCACTCGCGCGCCTCGGACAGCAGCTCCACCGCGCCCGCCGACCAGTCCACGTGTGTGGACGGCGTGCCTACGTGCAGGGTCCTGGGCAGCGTCTCGTGCTGCATCGCCAGCACCATCTTGATCAGTCCGGCCACACCGGCCGCGGCCTGCGTGTGCCCGAGGTTCGACTTGACCGAGCCCAGCCACAGCGGCCGGTCCCCCGGCCGCTCCTGGCCGTAGGTGGCCAGCAGTGCCTGCGCCTCGATGGGGTCGCCCAGCGTGGTGCCGGTGCCGTGCGCCTCCACCGCGTCCACGTCGGAGGCGGTGAGGCCGGCGTTCGCCAGCGCCTGCCGGATCACCCGCTGCTGGGACGGTCCGTTCGGCGCCGTCAGGCCGTTGGAGGCGCCGTCCTGGTTGGTGGCGCTGCCGGTGACCAGGGCGAGCACCGTGTGTCCGGCGCGGCGGGCGTCGGAGAGGCGTTCGAGGACGAGTACGCCGACGCCTTCCGCCCAGCCGGTGCCGTCGGCGTCGTCGGAGAACGCCTTGCAGCGGCCGTCGACCGCGAGGCCGTGCTGGCGGCTGAAGCTCACGAACGGGCCCGGCGTGGAGATGAGCGTGACACCGCTGGCCACCGCGAGCGAGCACTCGTCGTTGCGCAGTGCCTGTGCCGCCAGGTGCAGCGCGACGAGCGACGACGAGCAGGCCGTGTCGACGGTGACCGCCGGGCCCTCCAGGCCGAGGGCGTAGGCGACCCGGCCGGACAGCACGCTCGCGGCGTTGCCGGTCATGAAGTAGCCGTCCGCGCCCTGCGGAGAGGCCATCAGCAGGCCGCCGTAGTCGGAGCCGTTGCTGCCGGCGAACATCCCGGTCCGGCTGCCGGCCAGGGACGTGGGGGCGATGCCGGCCCGCTCGACGGCCTCCCAGACGGCCTCGAGGAGCAGCCGCTGCTGCGGGTCCATCGCCAGTGCCTCGCGCGGGTTGATGCCGAACAGCGCGGCGTCGAACTCGCTGACGCCGTCGACGAATCCGCCGTGGCGGGTGTACGTCGTGCCGGCCTTGTCCGGGTCCGGGTCGTAGACCCCGTCGACGTCCCAGCCGCGGTCGGCCGGGAACGAGGAGATCGCGTCCACGCCGTCCGCCAGGAGCCGCCAGAACTCCTCCGGCGACGACACCCCGCCGGGCAGCCGGCAGCTCATGCCGACGATGGCGATCGGGTCGCCGTCGGTCGCCGTCGACCGGCTGCGCGCCGCGGGGGCGGCCGGCGCCGGGTCGGCCGCGCCGACGAGTTCCTCGCGCAGGTGGCGCACCAGCGCGTTCGGGGACGGGTGGTCGAAGATCAGCGTGGTGGGCAGTTTGAGCCCGGTGACCAGGCCGAGCCGGTTGCGCAGCTCGACGGCGGTCAGGGAGTCGAACCCGATGTCGGAGAAGACGTGGGTAGGCTCCACATCGGACGTCGCGGCGAAGCCGAGCACCCCGGCGACGTGCTTGCGCACCAGGTCCAGCAGCTCGCGGTCGCGTTCGACGTCGGTGAGCTGGGTCAGCCGGGCGGCGAGCGAGTCGGGGCTGCCGGCGGGACCCTCGCCGTCCGCCGTCTCCAGGGCCTGGTGGGCCTCCGGGATCTGGTCGAGGAGCGTGCTGCGCCGGCCGGCCGTGAAGGCGGGGGCGTAGATGCCCCAGTCGACGCCGGCCACGGTGAGCGCGGCGTCGCCGTCGCCGACGGCCTGTTGGAGCACCGCGACGGCGGACTCGGGGGCCAGCGGGTGGATGCCGCCCTTGCGCTGGCGGGCCTCGATCGCGGCGCTGTCCGCCATGCCGGTGTCGGACCACGGGCCCCACGCGATGGAGGTCGCGGCCAGGCCGTCGGCCCGCCGGTGCTCGGCGAGCGCGTCGAGCACCGCGTTCGCGGCGGCGTAGTTCGCCTGTCCGGGGCCGCCCCAGACGCCGGCGGTGGAGCTGAACATCACGAACGCGTCCAGGTCGAGACCGCGTTCCCGGGTCAGCTCGTCGAGGATCAGCGCGGCGTGCGCCTTGGGAGCCATCACCTCGGCGATGCGCTCGGGGTTGAGCGCGCCCAGGACGCCGTCGTCCAGGACGCCCGCCGCGTGCACGACCGCGGTCAGCGGCGCCGTGCCGGCAAGGCCGTCGAGCAGCCCGTCGACCTGGTCGCGGTCGGCCATGTCGCAGGCCGCGACGGTCACCTCGGCGCCCAGCGCCACAAGGTCCCGGCGGATGTCCGACGCGCCGGGCGCGTCCGCGCCGCGTCGGCTGGTCAGCACCACGTGCGTGGCGCCGTGCTCGACGGCGAAGCGGGCCACCCTGGCGCCCAGGGCGCCGGTGCCACCGGTGATCAGCACCGTGCCGGACGGGGTCCATGCCCCCTCCGCGCCGGGCTGCCGCGGTGCGCGCACCAGCCGCCGCCCGAACAGGCCCGAGGCGCGCAGCGCGATCTGGTCCTCCTCGGCCGCGGCCAGCGCGTTCAGCACGCGGCGCGCGGCCCGTGCGTCGGCCTCGGTGGGGACGTCGACAAGACCGCCCCACCGGTCCGGGTGCTCCAGTGCGGCCACCCGGCCGAGGCCCCACACGGCTGCCTGGCCGGGCCGGGTCACCGCGTCCCACTTGGCGACCGGGACGGCCTGCGAGGTCAGCGACCACAGCGGGGCGTCGAGTCCGGCGTCCCCGAGCGCCTGGAGCAGCACGGAGGTCAGGCCGAGGCCGAGCGGCAGGCCGGTGCGGCCGCTGTCCCGCTCGTCGAAGGCCAGCAGCGACACCACTGCGGTGAGGTCGGCCGGCTCGCCGCTCTCACCGAGCCGTGCGGTGAGAGCCGCACGGTCGAGGTCCGCCTCGCCCAGCTCCAGCGTGCGGGGGGTGCCGCCCAGCGCCGCCAGTTCGGCGCCGAGCGCGTCCGCCCAGGTCCGGGCCGTGCCGTCGTCGGGCGTCACCAGCAGCCAGGTTCCGGACACGGACGCCGCGTCCGGCACGGTCAGCGGTGTCCAGCTGATGCGGTAGCGCCAGGAGTCGGTGGTGCTCTGTTCACGTTGCTTCCTGCGCCAGTCGGCCAGGACCGGCAGCAGCGGATCGACCACGGCCGTGTCGGTGCCCAGGGCGCCGGCCAGCGCCGCGGCGTCCGCGCGCTCCACGGCCGCCCAGAACTCGCGGTCCTCCGCGGTGCCCTCGTCGGCGGTGACCGGGCCGGCGGCGAACTTCGGCCAGTAGTGCTGGCGTTGGAAGGCGTAGGTGGGCAGGTCGACGGTGTGGGGACGGGCGTCCTGGAAGAGGGCCGTCCAGTCGACGTCGACACCGCGCACCCACAGCTCGGCCGCACTCAGCAGGAACCGGTCAAGCCCGCCGTCGTCACGCCGCAGCGAACCAGCAACAACTCCCAGCCCCGTCCCGGCCGCCTCCACGATCTCCTGCACCGCAGCGGTCAGCACCGGGTGCGAGGACACCTCCACAAACGTGCCGTACCCCTCGGCGGCCAGCTTCTCCACCGCCTGGGCAAACCGCACCGTCGAGCGCAGGTTCGTGAACCAGTACCCGCCGTCCATCTGCGAGCCGTCCGTGAACTCACCGGTCACCGTGGACAGCAACGGCACCTCACCCGCGCGCGGCACGATCCCGCCCAGCACGGCGGCCAGCTCGTCCTCCAGCACATCCATCGCCGGCGAATGCGAGGCATAGTCCACCGCGATCCGCCGCGCCCGGTTCCCCCGCCGCTCACACTCGGCCACGACCTCCTCGACCGCGGCCACCTCACCGGAAATCACCACCTGGCCGGGCCCGTTGACGGCCGCGACAACAGCCCGTCCCGACCAGCCGGCCAGCAACTCCTCCGCCCGCTCGACGGACACACCCAGCGACGCCATCGTGCCCCGCCCACCACCAGCCAGCCGGGCAATCGCCGCGGACCGGGCCACCACCACCCGCGCCGCATCCTCCAACGACAACGCCCCCGCCACACACGCGGCCGCGATCTCGCCCTGCGAATGGCCCACCACCGCCGCCGGCTCCACGCCGTACGACTGCCACAGCGCCGCCAGTGACACCATCACCGCGAACGACGCAGGCTGCACCACATCCACCCGCTCCAACGACGGAGCACCCACCTCACCGCGCAACACCGCGGTCACCGACCAGTCCACAAACGCGGACAACGCCGCCTCACACTCGGCCAAACGCGCCGCGAACACCGGCGACGACTCCAGCAGACCAGCCCCCATACCCGCCCACTGCGCACCTTGACCGGGGAAGACGAACACCGTCCGCCCCACCGAGCCTGCCACCCCGGACACCACGCGGTCCGCGGGCTCCCCCGCCGCCAGCGCCGCAAGGCCCTCGGCATACGCGCCCGTCAGCACCGCCCGGTGCTCGAACCGCGAACGGGTCGTCAGCAACGACCAGCCCACCTCCACCGGGTCGGCCTCACCGGCCAGCTGCCGCAGTGCGGCGGCCTGGCCGCGCAGGCCGGCGGCGCTGCGGCCGGACACCACCCACGGCACCACCGGGGGTGTGTCCGAGGCGTCTTCGGCGGGTTGTGCCGGCTGCGTCTCCTCGGGGGCCTCCTCCAGGATCACGTGCGCGTTCGTGCCGCTCATCCCGAATGCGGAGACGGCAGCCCGGCGCGGCCGGTCCTCGGTCCGTGTCCACTGGCGCGCCTCGGCCAGCAGCTCCACCGCACCGGCCGACCAGTCCACATGGGTCGACGGGGTGCCCAGGTGCAGTGACTTCGGCATCAGGCCGTGCCGCATCGCCTGCACCATCTTGATCAGCCCGGCGGCGCCCGCCGCGGCCTGGGAGTGCCCGATGTTCGACTTCACCGAGCCCAGCCACAGCGGCCGCTCTTCGGGACGGTCCTGACCGTAAGTGGCCAGCAGCGCCTGCGCCTCGATCGGATCACCCAGCGTGGTGCCCGTGCCGTGCGCCTCCACCACATCGACGTCCGCAGCCGACACCTGCGCATTCGCCAACGCCTGCCGGATCACCCGCTGCTGCGACGGACCGTTCGGCGCCGTCAACCCATTCGACGCGCCGTCCTGATTGACCGCGCTGCCCCGGACCACCGCCAAGACCCGGTGACCGTTGCGCCGGGCGTCCGACAACCGCTCCAGCAGCAGCATGCCGGCGCCCTCGGCCCAGCTCGCTCCGTCCGCGTCGTCGGAGAAGGGCTTCGACCGGCCGTCCTCGGCGAGTGCACGCTGCCGGCTGAACTCGACGAGCGAGATGGGGGTGGACATGACGGTCACGCCGCCGGCGAGTGCCATCGCGCAGTCGTTCTCCCGTAGTGCCTGGCAGGCGGAGTGCAGCGCGACCAGGGACGACGAGCAGGCGGTGTCGATCGTCAGCGCCGGCCCCTCCAGGCCGAGGGTGTAGGAGACGCGGCCGGAGAGCACGCTGGGCGAGTTGCCGGTGCCGAGGAAGCCCTCGAAGCTGTCCTCGGCCACCGCAAGCAGGCCGCCGTAGTCCTGATAGGTGACGCCGGCGAACACCCCGGTGCGGCTGCCGCGCATCGCGTGCGCGTCGAGCCCGGCGTGCTCCAGAGCCTCCCAGGAGACCTCAAGGAGCAGCCGCTGCTGCGGGTCCATCGCGACAGCTTCACGGGGGCTGATGCCGAAGAAGGTGGCGTCGAACTGGCTCGCGTCGTGCAGGAACCCGCCCTCGTGGACGTAGCAGGTGCCGGGGTTGTCCGGGTCCGGGTCGTACAGCGCCTCCAGGTCCCAGCCGCGGTCGGTCGGGAAGCCGGAGATCGCGTCGGTTCCGTCGGCCACCAGCTGCCACAGGTCCTGCGCGCTGCGTACGCCGCCCGGGTAGCGGCAGCTCATGCCGATGATGGCGATCGGCTCGTCGAAGCCGGCGGCCCTGCCTGCGGCCGGGGACCCGGCCGCGGACGGGGACGTCGGCTCGCCGAGCAGTTCCTCGTGGAGGTGGTCGACCAGGGCACCCGGTGTGGGGTAGTCGAAGACGAGGGTCGCGGGCAGCCGCAGGCCCGTCTCCTCACCCAGCGCTTCCCGCAGCTGGACGGCGGTGAGGGAGGTGAAGCCCAGGTCGCGGAACGCAAGATGCTCGTCCATCGCCTGCCCCTTGGGCTGGTCGAGCACGATTGCGGCCCGGCGGCTCACGATCTCCAGCAGGGCGGCGCGCTGCTCGTCCGCCGGCAGGGCGGCGAGGCGGTCGTGGAGCGCCTGGCCACCGCCGGACACGGCGGCGGCCGCCTTGCGGCGGGCCGGGGTCCGGCGGGCGGCCTTGGTCGTCGGCGGCGCCTCGCCGGCACCGTCGGCGATGGCCTCGGTCTCGGCCGCGGTGCCGGATGCGGCGTGCGAGGACAGCGGTGAGCCGTCGTACGGGCGGAGCGTCAGCGCGTCGGCCGTCAGGACGGGTGCGCCCGCGGTGTCCGCGACCGTGAGGGCGTAGCTGTCCTGCGTGGCGCCCGGGGCGATCGCGACCCGCAGCAGCGAGGCACCCGTGGCGTGCAGGGTCACCCCGTTCCAGCAGAACGGCAGCCGCCGGGCGCCTTCCAGCCGTTCGTCGTACGACAGCGGCTGGAGCGCGGCGTCGAGCACGGCCGGGTGCAGGCCGAACCGGTCCGCCTCACCGCGGAACTCGTCGCCGAGCGCGACCTCGGCGAACAGCTCCCCGTCCCGCCGCCACACCGCGGTCAGCCCCTGGTAGATCGCTCCGTAGCCGAATCCGCCCTCGGCACGCGCGGCGTAGTGATGGTCGACGTCGACCGGGACGGCCCCGGCCGGCGGCCAGGCCGTGAGCCCGGCGTGCTCCTGCCCGCTGCCCACGCTGAGGACGCCGCTCGCATGGCGGGTCCACGTCTGCCCTCCCTCGGTGCGGGAGCTGATGCGGAACGAGCGGCTGCCGGCCGCGTCGGCGGGGTCGACGAGGATCTGCACCTGGACGGCCTGCTCGGCCGGCAGCACCAGGGGCGCTTCGAGGATCAGTTCCTCGATCCGGTCGCAGGCCAGTTCGTCACCGGCGCGGACGGCCAGTTCCACGTACCCGGTGCCGGGGAACACCGCGTCCCCCGCCACCTGGTGCTCGGCGAGCCATGGGTGGCTGCGCGCGGAGATCCGCCCGGTGAGCACGTGGCCGCCGCCGTCGGAGAGTTCCACCACGGCACCCAGCAGCGGGTGCTTGACCGGGTCCGCTCCGATGGCGCCGACGTGCAGTGGACCGGCCGCGCCGTCCAGCCAGTAGCGCCGGCGCTGGAAGGCGTAGGTGGGCAGGTCGACGTGTCCGGCACCAGTGGGGGCGTAGAACGCCGTCCAGTCGACCTCGGCACCGTCCGTCCACAGGCGTGCCAGTGCCGCGATCGCGGTGGACGCTTCGGGACGCTTCCGGTGGATCACGGGCACGGCGAGCGCGTCGTCGTCCACCTCGCCGATGGCGCCGACCAGGCTCGCGTCCGGACCCAGCTCCACGAAGCGGATCACGCCGAGGGACGTGAGGCAGCTGATCGCGTCCCCGAAGCGCACGGTGCCGCGGACCTGGTCCACCCAGTAGGAGGCGGTGAACTCCGCCACCGGCTCGCCCGTCAGGGTGGACACGATCGGAATGCGCGGACGGGCGTACTCGAGTGTGGCTGCGGTCTCGGTGAACGCCTCCAGCATCGGGTCCATGAGCACCGAGTGGAAGGCGTGACTGACCTCAAGCCAACGCCCCTGGCGGTCGGGCAGGGCGGCGGCCACCGCCTCGACGGCCTCGCGCGCACCGGAGACCACCACCTGGCCCGGGGCGTTCACCGCCGCCACCGACACACCCTCCACCAGCAGC
>NZ_JBHYJH010000271.1:0-8227 GCF_042740445.1 Streptomyces sp. NPDC059003
TTCACCCTAGGACCCCCTTTTTCCCCACCCACCCGCCCTTTCAGGGCGGGTGGGTTCATTTCAGCCCCAGGTTCGGTGAAGGGGTGGGACTTGGGGCGCCCCGCGAGGTCCCCCGCCCCGACCGTTAACCTCGATGGCGTGGACCCGAAGACCAGGAACCGGATCATGGCCGGTGTGCTCGTGCTGATGTTCGCCGTGGTGGCCCTCGCGGCGGCCCTCGGAAGGTAACTACCAGGAGCTACCAGGCGAAGGCCTCCGGCGCGGGCCCGGGCCCGGGGAAGATCTCATCGAGGGACGCGAGGAGCTCGGGCCCGAGCTCCAGGTCGACCGCGCGGATCGCGGACGCCAGCTGCCCCGCCGTACGGGGCCCGACGATCGGCCCGGTGACACCGGGCCGGGTGAGCAGCCAGGCGAGGGCCACCTCGCCGGGCTCGAGCCCGTGCTTGTCGAGCAGATCCTCGTACCGCCGCACCCGCCCCCGCACCACGTCGTCGGCGAGCGCGTCGGCGGCCCGCCCCGCGGCCCGGCGCCCGCCCGTGACCTCCTTCTTCAGCATCCCGCCGAGCAGCCCGCCGTGCAGCGGCGACCAGGGGATGACACCCAGGCCGTAGTCCTGCGCGGCCGGGATGACCTCCAGCTCGGCGCGCCGCTCCGCGAGGTTGTACAGGCACTGCTCGCTGACCAGGCCGTAGCTGCCGCGCCGCGCGGCGCGCTCGTTGGCCTGCGCGATCTTGTAGCCGGGGAAGTTCGACGAGCCGGCGTAGAGGATCTTGCCCTGCTGCACGAGGACGTCGACGGCCTGCCAGATCTCCTCGAACGGCGTGTCCCGGTCGATGTGGTGGAACTGGTAGACGTCGATGTGGTCGGTCTGGAGGCGCCTGAGGGAGGCTTCGACCGAGCGGCGGATGTTGAGCGCGGAGAGCTTGTCGTGGTTGGGCCACGGCGCGCCGTCGTGCGGCGCCATGTTGCCGTACACCTTGGTGGCGAGCACCGTCTTGTCGCGCCGGTCGCCGCCCTGGGCGAACCAGGTGCCGATGATCTCCTCGGTGCGGCCCTTGTTCTCGCCCCAGCCGTAGACGTTGGCGGTGTCGAAGAAGTTGATCCCCGCGCCGAGCGCGGCGTCCATGATCGCGTGGCTTTCGGCCTCCCCCGTCTGCGGCCCGAAGTTCATCGTGCCGAGAATGAGGCGGCTGACCTTGAGTCCGGTGCGTCCCAGCTGCGTGTACTTCATGGGGGTCAAGCCAACGGCGTCGAGTGCGCTCTAGGCAAGGGGGTCGGGGGCGGGCGGGGTCACTCGCAGGGGAAGTCGGCGGTCTTGAGGGTGAGGCCGAGAACTGTGTCGGTGAGGTCCACATCGCGGCCGAAGGCAACGACCGATTCGACTTCGTAACCGCCGTTCTTGGGCTGGGTGTAGACGTGGACCTTGCGTTGGTAGGGGTCGGCGATGAGGTAGAGGGGGATCTCGGCTTTCGCGTACGTGGTCTTCTTCGGTCCGTAGTCGTTCTGCGCTGTGCCTTTGGAGATGACCTCGGCGATGAACTCGATGTCTGCGTGCTGCCAGCGCCCCTCGTCGTCAGGTTGTGCTCCGTCGCGGAACTTCGCCACGTCGGGGCAGAAGGCGTTCCGGAAGCCGGGGAAGTCGACGCGCACGTCGGACATCACCAGCGTGTCCCGGCCGAATCGGTCGTCCAGCGCGTGGAGGACCCTGCGGATGATCTGCCAGTGCACGTTCCGCTGCGGCGTCATGTGGACGTCACCCTCCACCACCTCGATCCTCATGCCTTCGAGGATGGGCCGCCCCTCAAACGCCTCGAACATCGCATCCAGCACTCGCGTGTTCTCGTCGGCCATCTTGATCCTGTCGTCTACGACGGACATCGTGGCGCTCCTCCCCGGCCGCCCGCCGATCGTGGGCAGCCGCGCAGTACAACGATACGCACGGCGCCAAGGTCACGTACGGATGTGCGACCGCAGGTCACGCCCCGCCCAGCCACCCCGCCGCGTCCAGGCGGAACGCGTCCGGCGCCACGACCGCGCGCAGGTCGTCCTCCAGGGCCCGTACCCGCTCCGCGCCCAGGGCCCGCGTCCACTCCCCGCGCAGTTCGTCGAAGACCGCCGCCGAGCGGGCGAGCGCGTCCAGGCCGTGCGGTGTGAGGCGGACCAGTTTGCGGCGGGCGTCGGCCGGGTCGTCGGCGCGCTCCGCGTAGCCGAGGGCGACGAGGCGGTCGACGGTCTTGCCCGCCGCCTGCTTGGTCACGCCGAGGCGGCGCCCGATGTCGCTCGCGCTCGCGCCGCCCACGCCGACGGCCTGCATCGCGAAGCCGTACGCCGGGCGCAGGTCCGGGTGGCCCTGGCGGGCGAGCTCGGCGTGCAGGCGGTCGATGAGGGTGCGGAAGCCGGCGAAGAGGAGGAGCGGCAGCTCGTACCCGGGAGTCTCGTCGCGCCCGCGAGCCCCGCCCGCGCCGCCGCCATCACCAGCGGAGCCCTTCCCCTTTTCGACAACCTGGTTTACCTTCTTATCGTCAACCATGTTGTCGATTTTAGGGGGCCGAGTTGTTCACCAGCCACACCACCGAGACCGCGCCCGCCGCCTCCCGCCCCGCCATGGAGGGCGTGACCCGCGCCTTCGGGCGGCTGCCCGACGCCGTCGGGCGGCTCGCCGAGTCGCCCGAACTGCTCACCGGGTTCCTGGAGATGAGCGAGAAGTTCGAGCGGACCACGCTCGACCCGCTGGCCCGCGAGACCGTGATCATGGCGGTCGCCGTACGCAACGACTGCCACGTCTGCGTGGCCCTGCACACCGGCAAGCTCCGCGCCCTCGGCGCGGACACCGCGCTCGTCACGGCCCTGCGCGCGGGCCACGAACTGCCCGCGGACCACGCGCGCCTCGAAGCGGTCCGCCGCTTCGCGCTCCGCGTCCTCGACACCGCGGGCGGCGTCGACGACGCGGACCTGACGGCGTTCCTGGACCACGGGTACACGCGGCGCAACGCGCTGGAGGTCGTCCTCGGCATCGGCGCGTACACGATGTCGACGCTCGCGAACCGGCTGGTGAGGGCCGTGTGAGCGGAGTGATGTGATGCGGTCGGTGTGGCGTGGGATGCGTCAGGGTCGCGTTGTGATGGGTATGACCCGCCGTGAATCGGCAACGAATTGACGCAGGGTGACGGTCCCACGTCCAATATGAGGCGCGGTCGACGCGCGGTGAGGTGTGGGGTGAAATCCGTGGCGGTCGGCCATGGGGGACGCACCACACGCCGCGGTGACCGACGCGGCGCGTTCCCCTGTGCCGAAGGGGGGCACTGTGATCGAGTTGCGCGTGCTGGGGGCCGTGGAGGCGTGGGACGACGGTGACCGCGTCGACCTGCGCGGGCCCCGTCACCGTGCTGTCCTGGCACGGCTTCTGATGGCCCGGGGCCGGGTCGTACCGCTGGACCGGCTCATCGGCGACCTGTGGCAGGACACGCCGTCCGAGCGGGCGCTCGGCTCGCTGCGGACCCTCGTCTCCACGATCCGCAAGGCCCTCGAACCGGGCCGCCCCTCGCGCACGCCGCCCCGCGTCCTCGTCACCGCGCCGCCCGGCTACGCGCTGCGCCTGGAGCGCGCGGCCGTCGACGCCTGGCGGTTCGAGGACCTGGTCCGGCAGGCCGTCCAGGCCTCCGTGCCGGGCGGCCCCGCCGAGACCCGGGACCGGCTCACGGCGGCGCTCGACCTGTGGCGGGGCGGCGCGTACGCGGAGTTCGCCCCGCAGGACTGGGCGGCGCCCGAGGTGACCCGGCTCGGCGAACTGCGGCTCCTCGCCACCGAACGGCTCGCGGAGGCCGAGCTCGCCCTCGGCGCGGCGGCGCAGGTCGTCGCCGACCTGGAGGCCCACACCCGCGCCCACCCCCTGCGCGAGGAGGGCTGGCGCCTCCTCGCCCTCGCCCTCTACCGCACCGGCCGCCAGGCCGACGCCCTCGCGGCCCTCCGCACGGCCCGCACGGTCCTCACGGAGGAACTGGGCATCGACCCCGGCCTGCCCCTGCGCAACCTGGAACGGGACATCCTCCGCCAGGATCCGGGGTTGGCCGGGGTGGGGGTTGCGGGTGGGTTCGGGGGTGGCTTCGGGGCCGGGGACGGTTTTGGGGCTGGGGCTGGGGCCGGGGGTGGGTCTGGGTCTGGGTCTGGGGCTGGTTTTGGGGCTGGGCCTGGGGCCGGGTCTGGGTCTGGGTCTGGTTTTGGCGCTGGGTCCGGGGCCGGGGTCGGGGCCGGGAACGGGTTTGGGGTCGGTGCCGGGGCCGGGAACGGGTTTGGGGTCGGGGCTGGGCCTGGGAACGAGGCCGCGGTTGGGGCCGGGGCCGGAAACGGGTTTACGGGCGCGGGCGGGTTCGAGGCTGGGGCTGGGTCCGGTGCCGGGTTCGGGTCCGGGAACGTGCCCGGGGGTCGGTCCGGGAGCGAGGTCGGGGGTGGTTCCGGGGCTGAGTCCGGAGCTGGCTTCGGGGTGGGGGTTACGCCCGGGACCGAGGCCGGGTCTCGCTCGGAGGCCGGGATCGGGGCTCGTGGCGAGGCCGGGATCGGGGCTGGGGGCGAGGCCGGGGCTGGAGGCGAGGTCGGCACCGGTGGGCCGGGCCGTCTCGTCGGCATTGCCGCAGTCCCTGCCGCTCCTGCGGGTTCCGCCGTCTCCGCGGCTCCCGTGATGTCTGTGGCTCCCGTGGTGTCTGCGGTTCCGGCGGCTTCTGTTGCTCCTGGGGTCCCGGCGGTTCCGGTGGCTTCTGTTGCTCCTGGCGTCCCGGTGGGTCCGGCGGCTTCTGCTGCCCCTGAGGCCCCGGCGTTCCTGGTGTCGTCTGCCGGTCCCGAAGTCCCGGCGTTCAGGGTGTCGTCTGCCGGTCCTGAGGTCCCGTCGGTCCGGGTGTCATCTGCGACCCCTGGGGGCCCGGTGGCTCCCGGGGGCCCGGAGGCTTCCGTGGTCCCCGCGGCCCCGGCTGCGTCCGCAGCCCACGCCGCACCCGGCGCCTCTCCCGACTCCGACACCCAAGCCGTCCTTCTCGCTCATCCGACCGTCGCCCACCCTGCTCCAGCAGCCCTCGGCCCCCAAGGGCGCACCCTCCCCGCCACCGCGCCCCGCATCGGCGTCTCCCGCACCGTACGACTCCTCCCGGTGCCCTCCTCGGAGCCGAGCCCGGAGCTGGGGGACGGCCGGGCGCGGTGCACGGGACAGGGCGCTTGCGCCGGGGCGACGGCGTACGCGCCGGACGACACCGCCGACGTACAGGACGCGGTCGCCGACGCACCGGGCGCGACCACCGGCGTGCTGGGTGCGACTGCCCACGTAACGGGCGCGACCGCCGACGCACCGGCCGCGACCGCCCACGTACCGGGCGCCGCCGCAGGCGTACTGCACGCCGCCCCGGGCACGATGTCCGCCACCACCCCCACCCTGCCCACCGCCCCGGGCGCCCCGCCCGCGCCCACCAACACACCGGACACCACCGCCCCCCTCCTCCAACTCGGCCAACTCGGCCAACTCGCCCAGCTCAGCCAGCTCAGCCCGGCCAAACGAGACCCGGCCCAGCTCGGCGCGATCCCGCTCGGCCCGGTCCCCCTCGGCCCGATCCCGCTCCCCCCAGCCCAGCTCCCCCCGCCCCACCTCCCCGGCCGCGCCCCCGAACTCCGGCGGCTGGCCGCCGAGGCCCGGCAGGCCGCCGCCCATGCGAGGCTTCGCGTCGCGCTTCTGGGCGGTGCCCCCGGTACCGGCAAGACCGCGCTGGCCGAGGCGGCGGTGCGCGGTCTGACGGTGCGGGGGTGGACGGCCGCCTGGGGGCGGTGTTCCGAGGTGGAGGGGGCGCCCGCCGGATACCCGTGGGCGGAGTTGCTGCGGGCGCTCGTCGCCGCGGGGCACGAACCCTCGCCCGCGCTGCGGCACGCGCTGACGCCGCTCCTCCAGGACGCCCCGGAGCCGCACTCCGGGGACGTGACCCGCTTCCAGGCGCACACGGCCACCGGCGCCTACCTCGCCTCCGTGGCCGACGCCGCGCCGCTCGTCCTCGTACTCGAAGACCTGCACCGCGCCGACGACGAGACGCTCACGCTCCTGCGCCGCCTGCCCAAGGCGCTCGCCGAGCGGCCCGTGCTGCTCCTGGTCACCTGCCGCACCGAGGAGCTGACCGACTCCGCGTGCGACACCCTCGCCGCGCTCGCCCGCTGCGAACCCGCCCGGGTCGAGCTGGCGGGCCTCGGCCTGGAGGCCGTGGCCGCCCTCGTCCGGGACATCACGGGGCGCGGCGCGGACGACCCCGAGCTCGACGAGGACACCATCCGGCTCATCGCCGACCGCACGGGCGGCAACCCCTTCTTCGTACGCGAGACCGCAAGGCTGCTGCAGGCGGAGGGAGTCAAGGCCGCCACCTCCCAAGTCCCCCTGGGCGTCAAGGACGTGATCAGGCGTCGGCTGAACCGCCTCACCCCGTACACGCGGGGCGTGCTGCGCCAAGCAGCCGCCGTCGGAACGGAAGTTGACATCGATGTCCTCCTGGAAATCTGCGCCTCGGAGGACGCGGGCGACGGGGGCCGCGAAGGGGCCGCCGCCGACACGGGCGTCATCGAGGCCGTCGAAGAGGCCCTGCGCACCGGCGTCGTCACCGAACCCGGACCCGGCCGCATCCGCTTCGCCCACGCCCTCGTCCGCGACACCCTCTACCAGGACGTCTCACGGCTGCGCCGCACCCGCTGGCACGCCCGCGCCGCCGGCGCCATCGAGCGGCTCCGCCCGGACGACGTGACCGCCCTCGCCCACCACTGCCTGGAGTCGGCGGGCCCGCGCGACGTGCTGCGGGCCGTCCGGCACACGCACGCGGCGGCCGCGCTCGCCCGGCGCAGGTTCGCGCACCAGGAGGCCGCGCAGCTGTGGCGGCGCGCCCTCGCCGCGTACGAACGGCTCGGCGCCGCCCCGCTGGTGACCGTGGCCGACGGCCCCGAGCTCGTCATCGGCCTGGTCCGCACGCTCGCCCTCGCCGGGGACGTGCAGACCGCCCGCGCCGAGCACGGCGCCGCCCTGGAGGCCTTCCCGGCCGACGGCGACCCGTACGACCTCGCGCGGATCGCCACCTGCAACGACGTGCCCGCGCTCTGGTACCACCGCGACTACATGGCGGGCGCCGACCGCCGTATCACCGCCACCGTCGAGCGGCTGCTCGCGGAACTGCCGGACGAGGACGGCGAGTTGAGGTGCCGCCTGCTCGCCACCCTCGCCATGGAGCTGGACGGCGTCGGCGGCGAACGCGGCCTGCGCGCCGCCGCCGACGCCGAGCGGATGGCGCGCCGCATCGGCGACCCGCGCCTGCTCGTCCTCGCGCTGAACGGCCGCCTCATGCAGACCTACGGCAGCGCGGGCCTCGCGCCGCGCCGCGCCCGGATCGCCGAGGAGATGCTGTCGGTGGCGCGGGCCGCCGGGCTCGGCGCGGCCGAGGCGCTGGCGCGCACCGTCCTGATGCAGTCGTACGCGGCCCACGCCTCGTTCCGCGAGGCGGACGAGCAGGCCCGCGCGGCCCGGCGGCTCGCCGCCGAGAACGACATGCCGTCGCTCACGATCGTGCCGATGCTGTACGACGCGCTGCGCGAGGCCGCGGCGGGGCGGGGCGACGCCGCGGAGCGGATCTACGCCACCGCGCGTGAGGCGCTCGGCCGCATCGGCGTCTGGGGGGCCGAGCGCGCCCTGTACGGCCTCGCCCTGTTCTGCCTGCGCCATCAGGACGGGCGGCTCGCCGAGCACGCCGACCTGTCGCAGCGCGAGTACCAGGTCTGGGGGCGCAGTGGGTCGGGCGCCACGCACGCCCTCACCCTCGCCGCCGCGGGGCGCACCGCGCAGGCGCGCGCCCTCGTTCCCGAACTCCTCACCATGCGGCGGGACTTCCTGTACGAGTTGCGGCTTGCCGCGGCCGGGCTTGCCGCGGTGCGGCTTGACGACCGGGACGTGGCCGAGGCCGCGTACGAGGAACTTCTGCCTGCGGCGGAGGAGTTGGCGGGGGCGGCTTGCGGCATGTTCACGCTCGGGCCGGTCGCCCAGTACCTGGGGGAGATCGCGGAGCATCTGGGCCGTACGGATGACGCCGTCACGCACTACTGCCAGGCCCTGGCCCTGGCCCGGCGGGCGGACGCGCCGCACTGGCAGGGGGAGGCGCGGGAGGCACTCCAACGCCTCGCGGGGCGCCCCTGACCCGCCCCTTCCCGAAACTAGGGGGCTCCGCCCCCT
>NZ_JBHYJH010000272.1:0-8220 GCF_042740445.1 Streptomyces sp. NPDC059003
GGGGCGGAGCCCCCTGGATTTGGGTAAAGGGGCGGGTCTGGGGCGCCCCGCGAGGCCTACCGGCACACCACCTGGTCCCCGGTCACCGCCCCGAACTCCCCCAGATTCGCCGCCTCCGCCCGCACCCGCTTGATCTTGCGGAAATCCGCCCCCGCGATCACCTTCAGCGTCGCCCCCTGCCCCGGCACCTGCCGCATCGCACACCCGGGCAGAGCCGTCGCCAGCGACTTGGCGGACCGGTCCCACCGCGGGTCGTACGCGACGACGGTCCGCGCGAGCGGCGCCGCCCCCTTGGCCAGCGGCACCGTGCCGGGCACCCGCGTCGTACGGAAGCCCGTGGACCGCAGCGCCGCGTCCACCCGCTCGCCCAGGCCGGGCGTCGCGGTGCCGTTGTCCACCTGAACCCGGATCTGCTGCGGGGCCACCGGCACGAGCGCCGACGTCGGCCGCGTGCGGTACGGGGCGAGCGGCTTGTCCTCGCGCAGCGCCTTGAACAGCTTCCCGGCCTTCTCGTCGTCCCACTTCAGGGTCGAGCCGATGCCCGGCACCATGTGGCCCATCTTGCCGAGCGGCACGGTGGTGAACTCCGACGACGACGGCGAGAAGTTCCGCATCGCCCGGCCGAGCGCCAGCATGTCCGTCGTGCCGAAGCCCTTGTCCGCCCGCACGGAGCCGAGCAGGGTCTTGGAGACGTCGCGGAACTTGACCGGATTCAGCAGGACGCCGCTGCTGGTCGTCTTCGCGATGAGCGCCGCGAGGAACCGCTGCTGGCGCCGCATCCGGCCGAGGTCGGCGGCCCCGTCGATGTGCCGGGAGCGCACGTACTGCAGCGCCTCGCCGCCGTTCAGCTCGTGCGTGCCGACGGGCAGGTTCAGGCCGGTGTAGGTGTCCTTCAGGGGCTGGTCGGTGCAGATCTCGACGCCGCCGAGCACGTCGACGGTCTTCATGAAGCTGGTGAAGTCGACCTCCAGATAGTGGTCGATCTTCACCTTGGTCATGTGCTCGACGGTGCGGACGGTGAGGTTCGCGCCGCCCTCCGCGTACGCCGCGTTGATCCGGACCGGGTGCGGCCTGTGGTGCTTCCCGGAGTTCTGGTCGACGTGCTCGGGCAGCTCCGCGTAGCTGTCGCGCGGCAGGCTCACGATGCTCGCGCGGTTCCGGTCCGCCGAGATGTGCACGATCATGATCGTGTCCGTGCAGTGGCAGGGGGCGCCGCCCAGGCGGTACTTCCGCTTCTGCGCGCGGGTGATCTTGTCGCGCCCGTCGGTGCCGACGAGCAGCACGTTCATGCCGTGGCCCGACTCGGGCCTGTTCTTCATGTCCTTGAAGGCGTCGACGCGCCTGATGCCGGTGTCGAGCCCGGAGACGACGCTGTGCCCCACGCCCGCCGCGGCGAGCACCGTGACGGACACCGCCGTCGCGATCCGCATCGCCCACCGGGGCCGCCGCACCCGCCGGGCCGTCCGCCGGGCCGGGGGACGCGGAGGCCGCTGGGGAGGCCGACGGCGCGGGGGCGGGGCGGGGGAGCGGGGCGGTGCGGGCACGTGCGAGGACACCTCCGCGGTCGCGGCTTGAGCCGGGGGGACGTCTTGAACGGTAGGCCCATACGATCTGCGGCCCGGGGTAGCGACCCGGACGGCGCGCGCCCGTGTCCCCCGTTCGCGGTAACGTGACGCCCGATGCTGCACTTTCCGGGGTGTCCCCCGGGATCCGGGCCGAGAGACGAGAAGGAAACTCCGCACGTGAATTCTGACGGTCAGCCTCCCGCCGTCTCCGTGATCATGCCGGTCCTCAACGAGGAGCGGCACCTGCGGGAAGCCGTGCACGCGATCCTCAAGCAGGAGTACGCGGGCGAGATGGAGGTCGTCGTCGCGCTCGGCCCCTCCACCGACCGCACGGACGAGATCGCCGCCGAGCTCGTCGCCGAGGACCCCCGCGTGCACACCGTGCCCAATCCCACCGGGCGCACGCCCGCGGCCCTGAACGCCGCCATCAAGGCCTCCCGCCACCCGATCGTGGTACGCGTCGACGGCCACGCCGCGCTCTCGCCGGGCTACATCACGACGGCCGTCCGCCTCCTCGAGGAGACCGGCGCGATGAACGTCGGCGGCATCATGCACGCCGAGGGCCAGAACGACTGGGAGCACGCCGTCGCCGCCGCCATGACGTCGAAGATCGGCGTCGGCAACGCCGCCTTTCACACCGGCGGCGACGCACAGCAGGCCGAGACGGTCTACCTGGGCGTCTTCCGCCGCGAGGCCCTCGAGCAGCAGGGCGGCTACAACGAGGAGTTCATCCGCGCCCAGGACTGGGAGCTGAACTTCCGCATCCGCGAGGCCGGCGGCCTCATCTGGTTCTCGCCGGAGCTGAAGGTCTCGTACCGGCCGCGCCCGAGCGTGAAGGCCCTCGCCAAGCAGTACAAGGACTACGGCCGCTGGCGGCACGTCGTCGCCCGCTACCACGAGGGCTCCATCAACCTGCGCTACCTCGCCCCGCCGACCGCCGTGTGCGCCATCGCCGCGGGCCTGGTCGTGGGTGCCGCGCTGACCCCGTGGGGCTTCGTCGTCCCCGGCGGCTACCTCGCGGCGATCGTCGCCGGGTCCGTGCCCGCGGGCAAGGGCCTGCCCCTGAAGGCGCGGCTGCAGATCCCGGTGGCCCTCGCGACCATGCACATGTCGTGGGGCTGGGGCTTCCTCACCAGCCCGCGCGCGCTCGCGAAGAGGGTCATCGCGTCCCGGCGCCCGGCGGTCCTCGGCGAGGCCCAGGAGGCCTGAGCCGTCGTCCCAGTTCGCTCCCGGGGGCCGCGTACGTCGCGTACGCGGCCCCCGAGCGCGTACTACCAGGTGAAGTTCGGGTCCACCTTCATGCACGCCGTCTTGTCGGAGCCGCTCATGGCATCCGCCGAATCAGGCGTCTTGTCATCCTTCTTCTTCGGCTTGGGCGGTACGTCGCCCTCGCGCCAGTCGGCGCCGATGACCAGCGTCACCCCGGAGACGTCCGTCGACTTCTTCGCCGAACTCGGCGGCAGGCCGAGGGCCTTGGCGACCCGCTGGGCATCGCCCTCCAGGTCGACGCTCGGGTAGCGGATGACCGTCCTCTCTTCGGCGAGCGACGTCGTCGTGTCCGGCGCGGCCTTCGCGAAGCCCTTGTCGACCAGGAGCTGCGCCACCGCGCCCGCCCGGCCGGTCGCCGGGGCCAGGGCGGAAGTGCGCGTGCCGTTCTGGACCTGCAGCGCGATCTTGTCGTCCGCGGCCGCGGGATCGTCCGACAGCTTCTCCTTGGCGGGCTTCTTCTTGCCCTTGCCGTCCAGCGGGATGTCGTCGCGGACGAGGCGGAAGAGCTGCTCCGCGTCGCCGGGCTTGGGGACGACGCGTTCACCGGCGTACTCGAACGGCATGGTCGTCATCGTCGTACGGCCCGGCGAGACCTTCTTGAGCTCGTTGCCCAGGTCGTACAGCTTCATGGGGCTGCCCAGGCCGTCGTCGACCGTCAGTGCGCTGGTCGCCTTCTCGGCGAGCTTGCGCAGCTGGTTGGGGCTTGTCAGGCCGGTGTTCTCGCGGAGCTTGCGGACCAGCGCGTTCATGTACATGTGCTGGGCCTTGGCGCGGCTGATGTCGGTGCCGCCCTCGAAGCCGTAGCGGGTGCGCAGCCACTGCAGGGCCTGCTCGCCCTTGATCTCCGTGGTGCCCTTCTTCAGCTTGAGGCCCGAGCCCTTGCCCTCGCGGGTGCGCGAGTGGATGTTCTTGTCCACGCAGACGGGCACGCCGCCGATGGCGTCGGCCATCGACACCACGCCGGAGAAGTCGACCATCATGAAGTGGTCGATGTGGATGTTGGTGAGCTTCTCCCAGGTGGCGACGGTGCAGCCGGGGCCGCCGCGGCCGAGGGACTCGTTGGTCATCGCGCGCGGCCCGCGCTCCTCGTACACCTTGCCGTCGTCGGGGTCGGTGCACTTGGGGATGGTGAGGAGCGTGTCGCGCGGCATGCTGACCACCGACATGTTGCTGCGGTCCGCCGACACGTGGAGCAGCATCTGGACGTCCGCGAGGGGCGGGCCGCCGAAGGTCTCCTTGGCGCCGCCGAGCTTCTGGTTCTCCTTGGAGTCCCGGGCGTCCGAGCCGATCAGGAGGATGTTCAGCGGCGTCTGACCGGCGGAGTTGGGCGTGGGCTCGGGGGCCCGGTGCTCGCCCAGGTTCAGGTCGTCGGTCTCCAGATTGGCGTTCAGGTGCTGGTAGTAGAGGTATCCGGCGCCGGCCGTGCCGAGTATCAGGACGGACAGGACGGTCGCCGACCAGCGCAGGACGCGGCGCTTGCGGCTCGGGCGCTTGCGGCCCGCGCCCCGTCTGCCGCCGCCGCTCCCGCTGCCGGGCTTACGCGGTGGCGCGTCCTCCGTAGTGGACCCGGTGGACCCGCCGGACTTGCTGGACCCGGCCGACTTGCCGGACCCGCCGGACCCCCCTGATTTCCCGGACGTCCCGGACGCCCCCGGCTTCCCGGACGCCCCCGCCGACCGCCCGCGCCCGGCCCCCACCGAGCCCCCGCGGGAAGCATTCACGCTCTTCTGCCCCATCCCCAGTCCCTCCCCGCCTGCCGTGCCGTGCCGACGCCTCCGTCACGCGTGACCGGCTGCGCACCGGTCACGCGTGGCGTTCTGTGAGACGTTGAACAACCGCCTCAGGTCACTTGGCACACACGGTTTTGTCGGCCTCGACCTTCTGGATGCCGTCCGGCGCCTTCGACGGAGACTTGATGGGCACCCCCGCGCCCTTGAAGTCGGCACCGAGGGTCAGCACCATCGCCGGGAGCCCCTGTGCGTTCTTCTCGCTCTTGCCCGGCTTCAGCGCGGCCCCGGGGAGCCCCATGAGATCGGCGAGGCGCCGGGCCTGGTCGGCCTCCCCGGGGCCGTACTCCAGGGTCGTCTTGGGCAGCTTCTTCGGGGCGTTGCCCTGCTGGCTGGACTTCATCACGCCCTCAGTGTTCTGCAGCCAGCTGAGAGTTTCCTGAGCGGCGCCGTTGCGTTCGCTGCCGTTGTAGATGTCGACGCGCACGTCGGCGGGGTCGGCCTTCGGGCCCTTGAGCCGGGCGGCGACGGCGGCCTTCTCCTTCTTCGCCTGCTTCTTGACCTCGGTCAGCGACACGTCGTCGCGCATCATCGAGAACAGCTCGTCGGCCTTGGCCTTGTTCAGGACGACCGTGACGGGCTTCTTCTCGGCGGGGTTGTCGACCACCGGGGTCGTCGCGAAGGTCAGGTTCTTCATGTCGAACTTGCCCAGCTCCATGCCGAGGTCACGGAGTTTCAGTATGTCGTCGATCTTGGAGTCGACGGTCAGCGCCTTCGTGCTCGCCTCGGCCAGACTTATGATCTTCTTCGGGCTGGTCAGCGTGCCCTTCGACTTGAGCTTGCGCATCAGCGAGCTGAGGAACTGCTGCTGGAGCTCGATCCGGCTCAGGTCGCCGCCGCTGCCCACGGTGTACCGCGTGCGGACGAACGCCAGCGCGTCCTCGCCCTCGATCGAGTGCTTGCCCGCGGGCAGCTTCAGGTGCGACTTGGGGTCGTCGATGTCCTTGGCGAGGCACACGTCCACGCCGTCGACCGCGCTGGACAGCGTCTTGACCGCGTTGAAGTCGGCCACCATGAAGTGGTCGAGCTTTATGCCGGTGATCTTCGTGACCGTACGCATGACGCAGCTCGGCGTGCGGTCGTTCTGGCCGAGGCTCTCGTTGAAGCGGACGTTCTGCGAGCCCGGGATGGTCTTCATGGAGCCGTCGTCCTGCTTGGTGGGGCAGTCCGGGATGTCGGTGATCATGTCGCGCGGGATGCTCAGGGCCGTCGCGTTGGAGCGGTCCTTGGAGACGTGCAGCAGGAGCGTGGTGTCCGCGTGGCCCACGCTGCCCTCGTCGCCGTAGCCCTTGTTGCCGTTGCCGCTGCGCTTGTCCGTGCCGACGAGCAGGATGTTGATGGCGCGGTCCTTGCTGAACCCGCCGGTGCCCGCGCCGTCGTCGGAGACGGCCGTGATGTTGTCGTTGAGGTGCTGGTAGTACAGATAGCCGCCGACGCAGGCCGCGACGATCACGAAGGCGACCGTGCCGCCCGTCCACGCCAGTATCCGCTTGCCCGTGGACTTCTTCTTCTTGGCCTTCTGCTTGCGGCGCCCGCCCGCCTCGGGCTGCGCGGCACGGCGCCTGCGCTGGCCCGGCACCTGGTCACGGCCGCCGTGGCCGCCGTGGCTGCCATGGCCGCTGGGACGCTCGGGCCCACGGCCGCCGCTCTGGTGCGGAGTGCCCTGCTGGGGCGCGCCCTGGTGCGGCGTGCCCTGCTGCGGCGCTCCTTGGCGCGGCGCCGCCCTGCGGGGTCCGGGCACGCCGGTCGGAGGTGCCGACTGCTCTGCGGAAGGACTCAGTCGCAGTTCGTAGTCGCCGGTCTGCGGGTTGAGTACCCACTGGTCTGCGGGGTCGATGTTTTCTGCCCGCCCACGGCCTTGCGCGTCCACGGTTGTTTGCGTCCTCCGTCAGGGCCACGCGGCGCCTTTCCCCCCTTTAAGAAGGCGCTCGGTCAGTCGTTGCGTCGGGTGCGCGGCCGGGCGGCCGGGACACCGGATCGGCTCACACTATCCGCCCAGTTCAGCGTCCAACGACGCCGGTGACAAATTCCACTCCCCTTACACCTGGGCAATACGCCCTATTTCTTTGGAAGTACGCGGGAAACCGCCTCGGGCCGCGCCCCGCGCCCCGCCTCCGCCCGCATTACCCGCAGGCCGACCCGGCGGCCGTGTTGCCCCGGAACGTGGGGGCCGGGCTCGGTGTGTGGGTGGGGTCGTCGGGCCGCTCGTCGGTCCAGTCGCCCTCGTCGTAGCCGTCGTCCTCGTACCCGTCGTACTCGTCCGACTCGGCGTCGCTCTCGTCGATTTCGGCGCCGGATTCCGCTTCGTACGTGTCTTCGGAACCCTCTTCGTCCGAGGGACGCGTGACCGGCCCCTCGCGCGTCACCTGGACCGGCTCGTCCTTGCGGAGGCGCGCGAAGAGTTCGTCGGCGGCGGGTTCCACCAGCTCGTCGCGATTCGCGTCATAGGTGTACGAACGGCGCGGCACGGTGAGGAATTGCACCCGTTCTGTGGGGGTATTGCGCACTCCGCGCACCAGTTCGTACAAACCGCGGAGACTCGCGAGCCCGGGATCCGTGGTGAGCGACGAGGTGGCCGCGTCCAGAACCGGATACAGCTTCGCCGGATTCAGCAGGACGTCATTGCTGCGCACCTTGTTGACGAGCGCGCCGAGAAACTGCTGCTGCCGGTCCATGCGTTCGGTGTCGCTGCCGTCGCCGAGCGACTTGCGGGCCCGGACGAATCCGAGGGCCTGCTCGCCGTCGAGCGTCTGCCACCCCGCGGGCAGCCTGAGCCGCGCGTCCGTGTCGTCGACGGACTGCTCCAGGCAGACCTGTACGCCGTCGACGGCGTCGACCATGTCCTTGAACCCGGCGAAGTCCACGACCATGTGGTGGTCGATCCGGATGTTGGTGAGCTTCTCCACCGTACGGATCGTGCAGGCGCTGCCGCCGAACTCGAACGCCCAGTTGAACTGGGCGAATTGGGCCTCGGTGCGGGAGCCGTCCGGGCGGCGGCAGCTCGGGATGTCCACCATCAGGTCGCGCGGCAGGGACACGGCGGTCGCGCTCTGCCGGTCGGCGGCCAGGTGCAGCAGCATCGTGGTGTCCGAGCGCTGCGTGCCGAGGTCGCGGCCGTACTTGCGGTTCCCGCGGCCGGAGCGGGTGTCGGAGCCGATGAGCAGGATGTTCTGCGCGTCGTGCACGAGCGGGGTCGGCCGCTCCTTCTCGTAGCGCGCGAGCTCCGCGGCGGCCGCGGTGTCCTTGGTGATGTTCCCGTCGAGCTTCTGGTAGACGATCCACCCGGTGCCGCCGGCCGCGAGCACGAGTACGGCGGCGCCGGTCGCGGCGTACCGCAGCAAGCGGTGCCTGCGGCGCCGCTTGCCGACCCCCGTCGGGCTCGCGCCCGCGCCCGGTCCGTACGCGGTGTCCGTCACGTGTGAGTCCACCCCTCGTCGCTGCGTGTGTTCGTACGTGGCGCTCCTACGACCATGGCCCGGGGCGGGGCGGGGGGCCTCTGGGGTCGGGGGTGGGGTGGGCCGAATGGGTGGGCGGGGCTATAGAAAGCCCGTCCGGCGTTTGAGGACGAGGCGCGAAGCGCCGATAAACGGGGGTCCAGG
>NZ_JBHYJH010000273.1:0-8196 GCF_042740445.1 Streptomyces sp. NPDC059003
CTCCAGGAGGCCGCCGACCGCCTCGGCAACGGCGTCCTCGGCGACCGGGTGGCCCCGCTCGCGCAGGTTGCGCACTTCGTGATCCCAGGCGAGTTCCCCGAAGGGAGTGGCGGTGGTCGACAACAGCCGCCAGGGGACGGTGATCCAGCGGCCCTCGTGGTGATCACGCAGCCAGAGAAGCCTGATGTCGTAGGGGGCATGACGGACCTCCCACCGGTTCTTCCGCTCGGTGATCCCGGACTTCACCCGGCGCAGTCCGTTCAATTCGTCGCAGTCGTAGATGCGGTGATTGACCTTGATGCCATAGGAGTTGATGGCCTGCCAGCGGGTCGGCAGCAGCTTGAGATAGTCCTGCGCGCTCAGCGCGAGCGGCAGATAGCCGGCCGTCTCCACCAGCGCGGACTTCTCGTTCGGAGAGAACGTCCGCCCCGGCGTGAGCGGGTCCCGGAGCCCGTCATGGGCCCTGGTCTGCCAGCACGAACTGATCCACTCTTCGAGAAGTTCCTGGAGCTGGTGCAGCGACCACAGCGGCGCGTCCTCGACCTTGCGGCCCCGGTGCTCGGCCGAGCGGCCGGTGTACCCCGTGATGAACTGAGCGAGCAGTGAGGCTGAGCCCAGAGTTCTTTCGATGTGAGGCTTGTGGGTCGGAGTGCGGGGCGGTGCGTGGATCACTTCGGTGCCGAACGCGTTGCAGGCGGCGTGGAAGTTCTTCGACAAGAACGCCTTCCCGCCGTCCACCACGATCGCCCCCGGAATGATCAGAGCAGCGCGGAGTGCTCCATCCGCAGAGCCTCCGGCCAGCCCGGCCGCATCGTCGCCGGAGTCACCGAACGGGCCAGCAACAGGGCCGCGTCCACCGACTTCGTCGTCGGCCGCAGCACCGCCGCTGTGATCGACCGGGTGGCAACGTCGACCATGCCGACCATCTCGCACCGGTCCACCACCCCATTGTCCAGCCGCACCAGCACGTCGAACGGCGTGGAGTCGATCTCCATCAGCTCGCCCGGCCGGCAGACCGCCATCCGGTCGAAGGCCCCGTCGGGCTGACTGGCCAGTGAGCGACGGGTGCGGGCCGATCCGGTCGTGTGCCGCCCGGCCTCCAGCCGGTTGAAGAGGCGGTAAAACGTCGCCCGCGACGGCATCGTGACCGGCGGACCGTCCACTTCTCCACCGCCCGACCGACCCGTGTGAAGTAGTAGCTGACAGTTCGGGTCGAGCCGTCCGCGGCCTGGTCCATCAGCTTCCGCAGCTCGTCCACGACCCTGGGGTCCACCTGCCCCCGCGCCGGGCGGCGTGGAGAGTGACGCCCGCCCACCATGCCCAGCACCCCGCGCTTATGGAAACGCTGGCAGCGACGCCGCACCGTGTGACGGCTCACCGGGTGCCCCAGCTCCACCGACAACTCAGCTGCCTTTGCCGCCTCCTCCCGGTCGGCCAGCGACCGCGAGGCCGGGTCATACTCGGGACGCGGGACCGTGCCCGCTGGGGCATCCGGGGCCAGTCCGGTCAGCACCTCGGTCATGTGCCTGTGCCACCACAGGGCCTTCTCCGCCAGACCGGGCTCCAGCCCGTCCAGCAGGCCCGGAGGCAACAGCCAGCCCGGTCCCGAGCCGACCACCTCGAAACCGGGCGCAGTCATCAGCGTCGGCAGATGCATCGCGCTGGACTGCCCCAGCCCGTCCGCGAGCCGCACCAGCATTCCGCTGATCCCCACGACCGTATGCACCGTCCCGTCGAACCACACCCGGTCCCCGGGCCGGACCACGGGCGGCCGCCGGATCACGCTCAACGAATCCGCTCCGCCGGTTTGACCATGCTGTCAGGCCCCAACACCGCTTTGCCTAGATCGACATGGAGGAGCTGTCGCCAGAGCAGGTGATAGAGAACAGGCAGCACCTCCAGCCGGTCGCCGACCCGGCCCGCCCCCGTGAACAGCCCTTCCGGAGCGGCGAATACCTTCAGCAGGGCCTGCCGCCGCTCCGGCCGGTCGTAACGGGGGTGGCGGTAGCCTGCCAGCCACTTCACATTCGCCAGCAGCACCGCCTCCACCTCCCCGACCCGCGCAAACCGCCATCCGGCCAGCTCACAGGCCCGCTCGGTCGCCGCAAACGCCTCCGCGTCATCGGGCTCGATGCGGTTGTCCGGGCGGACGTCGACCACCAGGCCCTCCCCGTCCGCGCGGCGGGCGAAGAAGTCCGGCACGTGCCCGCGCCGCCCCCGGCGAGTGGGCCAGAACAGTCGGAACGGCTGGGCGGCGAGCCCCTTTACCTGCGGATCGAAGTCCAGCAACATCGCGTGGTGCCGCTCAAGGTGCGACTCCACCAGCAGCGGACCCCGCGTCGTCGCGGCCCAGTACTGCCGTGTCACCGACTTCTGCCCCGGATAGGACCGCACCGTACGAACCGGCGGCAGCCGCCCGAACGGCTCCGTCCAGCACTCAGCCAGCTTGACCCGGCGGCGTACGCCATCGGCATCGACGTACTCGACCTCGAACCCCTCGGGCCTGGAACCCGCGACCTCGCCAGTCCCACTTCGTTCGATACTCGCAGAAATGAGTAGTTCTGAGAGGCTGCGGGCCCTCACTGGACCGTGTCTGATTTGGCCCTGATCTTTGTTCTCACAACCTCTCGCAAAACAGCTTTTACACAAAGCCCCTCGCGATAGGTTCTGCGACATGCCAGAGCTCGCCGAACCGGCCGCCGCCGTCGAACAGTTCGACTGCCCCACCTGTGAAGTGCCGGGCGGAAGCACCTGCCGCACCCGCGGCGGCAAGGTCGCCCCGAAGTACCACACCCCGCGCTTCATGCTCGTCCCCCAGCTCCGCGCCGAGCTCGAAGTCCGCACCCCGGCCAGCCGGGGGCCGGGGCGCGCGTGGGAGATGGGCTCGGCCATCGACGCCGCAGTGCCCGAGGCCGCCACGAAGCCCACGAGATTGGGGTACGCCCGTTGCAGCACCGCCCAGCAAGAACTTCAGAGCCAACTCGATGCCCTGGCGGAGGCCGGTTGCGATCCGGTCTTCTCGGAGAAGATCAGCACCCGGATCAAGGTCCGGCCGGAGTTCACCAAGGCGATGGGCTTCGCCCGCACCATCAAGAAGGCCGTCCCCCACCAACGAGTGATCTTCACCGTCCACGAGATGAAGCGCCTCGGCCGCGGCGCCGCCGAGCTCCTGGCCATCGCCGAGGACCTGCGCCACCACGACATCCAGCTCGAACTCCTCACCGGCCCCCTCCAAGGGGTCTACGACCCCTCCGGGCACGGCGCCGCCCTCTTCGCGTTCTTCGCCGGCATGGCCGAGTCCGAGCGCGAGTACATCCGAGAGAAGTCCCTGGAGGGAGGGCCAAGCATCCGCCCGCGAGCGCGGCCGCCACGGCGGGCTCCCCAAGGTCGTCGACGACGACATGGTCGCCTACGCCCGCAGCCTGCGGGCCAACGGCGTACCCGTACCGCAGATCGCCCAGAAGCTGGTCATCACCTCGGGCAAGAACAAGGGCCAGCGCCCCTCGGTCGCCACCGTCTACCGCATCCTCGCCGAGGATCCCGACGGCGCAGAGTGAGCCCGGACGCCCATCAAAGGTTTCAAGATCAACTCATTGCCCCTTTGACCCGTATCTCGATACCCCTGGATGGGCAGACGGGCAAGTGGGGGCCGTGACGAGACGGCGCCTGTTCGCGGCATGGTCACGGGCTGATCCTGGAGTCGTGGGCGGGAACGTTGTCCCGTACTTCCTTACGCCGCCTGAACGCTCTCTGGCGGCAGGCGGCGGAGCAGTAGCGGCGGGCTCCGGTCCGGCCCAGGTCGATGAGGATCCCTCAGTGCCAGCTGCCCGTGAGCCGCTGCTCGATGACCATCTGCAGCGCATCAATGGCTTCCAGCAGACCAGAGACCACCTGCCGGGAGGTGCCCGGCAGCGGCAGATCATCCAGCCAGCTCCGGCCCGGTGCGCTTCAGCAGCTGGACCCGCGGTCGCAGCCGTAGTGGGCCAGAAACCGAGTGGATCCGGTTACACAACAAACTGCGCAGTCGTACCAGTTGGGCCCAGTGGCGGAGTACGGCCCGCTGCTCGCGCGCAGTCGGCGGCGCGGTCCATGCCTCCGGCAGCAGATCCGAACGCAGCAGATGAGCCAGAGGCGCCGCGTCCACCTTGTCATTCTTGAGCTGCGCCGAGGCGATCGCCTTGCACTGCAGCGGATGCGCCATATGCGGCTCGAAGCCGTAGTCCTGGAGCAGCTCGATCAGCCAGCCCCAGCCGAACGCGGCCTCGAACGTGACGGGTGTGCCCACCGGCAGATCCCCGATCACACCGAGCACGGCCCCCCGGCCGTTGGGCACATTCCGGTTCACCGCAGTCCGACCGCCCTCATCCATCACCGCGATCTGTGACCGTCGGGCGGTGCACATCGATCCCGACGTAAGCCTGCTCCCGGGCCTCCTCCCTGAGTACCGAACCACCTGGACCGATGGTCCTCCCCGCCAGCGTGGCCGTCGCCCTGGCCCTCATAGGGTCCTCCAGAAGGGGCGGAGCCGGTCAAGTGCGGTGGTTGTCCGCCTTCTTCCCGCCGGTCGTCGGGAAGAAGGCGTGCGCGGGTAGGGGGATGGGTTGCTTCCGTTCCCCTGATGGGTGTGCTGTGAGCCCGCCGAGGCGAGGCGTTGGGGGGTGTGCTTCTCACCAGGTGTGATGCTGAAGTAGCGGCGCTCCGGCTGCCGGTCATCCATCCGCCGCGTCCGCGTGCGTATGTGTCGGGTGCGGGGCGGCATGGTGTGGTTCGGCACACGACCGACGGGATCAATCAGGTATTCGGCCTCGCCGCGGTGCGGGGGCCAGGCCCCTATGGCGATCACGCGTCGGTCGTGGGTCCGGATGCTGTTCACCCCCTGTCCTGGCGGGTCACGCAGCGGACTTCTCCGTCGCGCAGCCCGTAGTACACCAGGGTGAGCAGCTTGCGGGCCGCGGCGGCCTTGGCAATGTTGCGCGCCTCGGTGCCGCGGCAGGCCTCGATGCGGTTCCGGTAGGCGCGCATCGGGGTGCTAACGGGGGCATGCTGGACGGCCGCGACGGCGGCCCAGCGCACCAACTTGGAGCCCTGCTTGGTCAGATGCCCGCGCCGGGCCACCGTGTCCGACTCGCGGTGGCGCGGGGTGAGCCCGGCCCACGAGCACAGGTGTTTCGGGGTGGGGAAGCGGGTGACGCGCCGATCTCCGCGACGAACACCGCGGCCAGGACCGGGCCGATGCCACCGATCGTCTGGACTGCGCGATAGTCGGCGCGATCGGCGGCGATCTCCTTGTCGAGCCGGGCCAGTTGCCGGTCGAGTTCGCCCATCACCTCGCGCAGCGCGCGCAGCCGCGCCTGGTAGCCGGCAGGCACCGGCAGCTCGTCAAGGAACACGGCGCCCGCCGTGCCGAACAGGTCGCTCATCGGCACCGCGATTCCCTTGGCCACCACTCCGTGAGCCTGGTTGCGGCAGCTGGTGCGCAGATTGACCAGCTTGTGTCGCCCACGCACCATCTCCCGCAGCTACCAGGTTTCGGGCGGGGCCAACCAGGACTCCGGCAGCCGTCCCAGTCACAGCAGGTCGGCCAGGTCGGCGGCATCCCGCTCGTCGTTCTTCACCCGCTGGAGGTGAACGCCTTCACCTCCAGCGGGTGGGCCAGATGAACCTCGGCGCCAGCCTCGGCCAGCGCGTCGGCGGCCCAGTACCAGCCGAGGGTGGCTTCCAGGACCACCTTCGCCTGGGGCCCGGCGTTGGCGATCTCGCGCTTGAGCCGAGACGGATCATTGTTGAAGCGGACCATCTTGCCCAGCCGCTGCCCGTCCGATGCCATCCGCACGAGTACGGACCGGCGCCGGTGCAGGTGCAGGTCCATTCCCACCCACTGCACACCGTCGTACGGTGAACCCGTCGAGGGCCTCTCCGAGTTCGGTCTCCAACCTGAACCGAGCATCCTGCGCACCCGGCAGGAGCGGAAGGCCCCGCCCCTTCATCGCATCAGTACAGACGGCGTACTGACAAGTCGATCACGACTGGGCGTCCGCCCACCGGCTCGTCCGCAACATGCCTCACATACAGGGAGTGCACCCAGTTGGACTCCGTCGCGCACTCCGGCAGACAACCGCGGCATCATCCCTGGTCCGGGCCGCGATCCGCAGCAGATCACCCCTGGCCTCCACTGTCCCGACCCGCACCGCGGCCAGCAGCGGCAGCAGGTCCTACAGCCGTGTCTCACACGGCACCAGGATGACGCCGCCAACCAGACGACACCACAGGCCAGTTGATACGATCACCGGCTACGAAAATCTGGCAAGACCCAAACGATTTACAGACCCGGGGCGTCCGCCAGGAGCAGGTCGTGCATCTCGGTGTCCGTGTGCCGGTGGGTGGGGCGATTCCGCCTTGGTCGATGGTGGTGTGGCGGTTATGGATCGTGGCCGGGCGGTGGCGCTGTGCTGGCGTGCGGGGTGGCTGGGCGGGGGACTCCAGCCGATGAGGGCCGCGGCGGCGGCCGCGCGGGCCTCGCGTACGTCGTCCTGGCTGACGGTGGGGTCTTCTTCGATTCCGGTAAGCCAGGTGCAGACGTCGATGGGGTGCCAGGACGTCAGGTCTGCGGGGATGGTGAACGGCATCCTCGGTGTCCTTCATCTGCTACGGACTGATTCTGGAGTGTGGGCGCAGGAAGGCGCCCGGTGGTGGAGTGGAAGACTTCCGGCGGAGCAGGGCCAGCGTGGGCCGGTCCGGCGGTCTGGTACGGCCCGGCCCGCTGGCTTGTGACCGTGTAGGGCATACACCCAATGGAATCTAGGTGCTCGCGATGCCTGGTACGAGAGCCCGGAGCCGCCCGGGGCTCCCACCGGACCGTCGGGACTGGACCGGCCCACCCTGCTGAGCTTGCCCGCTGCCGTGGCCAGTGAGACGGCGCATGCCCCGGCGCCCGGAGGCATCCCGGGGGCGTGCGCCAAGGGCGCCGGGAACCCGGTGAACGGTCTGCCCAGGTAGAACGGCGGGTGTCGGGCTGCAGAAGCGGCCAGAATGGCGGTCCGGGAGGATGGTTCGGGACTGTTGTCGGCGGCCAGGCTCGCCACGCAGGGGCCCAGGCGACCGAAGACCGTGCAGATACGCCGGCACACGACGCCCCCCGTTATCCCAGTCGGCCGGTTCCAGGCCGGGTTGTTCTCCCGTGTGCCCCGGCGTCGGCCGGGACGGGATGCGAGAGCCACGCGTACAACGGGAGCCACCCGCTCCGGACCTGCTGCCCGCGCCCGCTTCGCCGTACGGTCAACCCGCTGACCCGTGCCACCCGATCCGGCGGCCTCCTGCGCGGCACACAGCAGCGGGCCGGACACGTTCCGCGGCTCATCTCGCTGCTCCACGAGTCTGTCCGCGGGTCCGGCCAGGGGCGGGGTCCGGCTCGGTCACACACCGTGGCTGCGCGTCTTTTCCTGGGGGCCTGCGGGCGCAGGGTGGGGCCTGTTTGAATGGGGAGTATGGCGCAGGGGCAGGGTGCGGGTTTCACCGAGGATGATCTGCGGGCGCTTTCAGGGGAGCGTTCCTTTGCGCGGGGGCTCGGATACGGTGACGGCGGTGGAGGTCGGTGGCGGGTGGGTTACAGCCACGGTACACGGGGGTGACGCGTATGCGGTCGAGCTGTCGCTCGGTGCGCGGGCTGGCCTGGCCGGGGAGTGCGACTGCCCCTACGGCCTGGAAGGAAACTTCTGCAAGCATCTGGTCGCGCTCGGCTTGAGTGTGCCCGCCCGGGCCTGCCGCGGCTGCGGGCCAGGGCCCAGAAGCGGGCCCGTCAGCTGGAGGAGTGGCTGGCCGTGCTCTCCCAAGGCGAGCTGCTCACGCTGGTACGAGAACAGGTGGCTGCCGACCGGCGGCTGCGCCGCCGCCTGGAGGCCCGCGCCGCCGCTGCCGGAGGGGACCTGGCCGAGGCCCGGGCCCGCATCCCCGAACTCCTCGACCCCACCCCCTTCGCCCGCTATGGATACGTGGAGTACGCCGACGCCCACGGCTACGCCGAACAAGCCCTGCAGACGGCGATGGTGATCACCACACTCGTCTCGGGCGGGCGCGCGGCGGACGGGATCGGTCTGGCCCGGGAGGCGATGCGGCTGCTGAGCGGGGGCCAGGACGCGATCGATGACTCCGACGGGCATCTGGCCCGGATCGGCGCCGCCCTGGCCGACGCCCACCCAC
>NZ_JBHYJH010000274.1:0-8072 GCF_042740445.1 Streptomyces sp. NPDC059003
CAGGAGAGGGCGGGTGGGTGGGGGAATCAGCCCGCCCGGCGTTTGAGGGCGAGGCCCGCAGGGCCGGAGAGAAGGGGGTCTGGGGGCGGAGCCCCCGGGACGGGAGCCAGGTAGACGGGACAATCATGCGCATGTTGGAGACCTCCGCACGACTGCTCCGCCTGCTCTCCCTGCTGCAGGCCCACCGCGAATGGTCCGGCGCCGACCTCGCGGACCGCCTCGGCGTCACCCCCCGCACCGTCCGCCGCGACGTCGACCGGCTGCGCGAGCTCGGCTACCCCGTCAACGCCAGCCCCGGCACGGGCGGCGGCTATCAGCTGGGGGCGGGGGCCGAGCTGCCGCCGCTGCTCCTGGACGACGACGAGGCGGTCGCCGTCGCCGTGGGCCTGCGCACCGCGGCGGGACAGGGCATCGAGGGCATCGGCGAGAGCTCCGTACGCGCGCTCGGCAAGCTCGAACAGGTCCTTCCGAGCAGGCTGCGACGCCGCGTCGGCGCCCTGAACGCCTTCACCGTACCGATGCTGCACACCCCGAGCGAGCAGACCGTCGACGCGTCCGTGCTCACCGAACTGGCCGCCGTCTGCCGGGACTCCGAGCGCCTGCGCTTCGACTACCGCGACCACAACGGCAGTTCGAGCCGCCGGGCCGTCGAGCCGCACCGCCTGGTGTGCACCGAGCGCCGCTGGTACCTGGTCGCCTGGGACCTGGACCGCGACGACTGGCGCACGTTCCGCGTGGACCGCGTCACGCCGCGGCCCCCGCACGGCCCGCGCTGCGCGCCCCGCACGCCGCCCGCCGACGACCTCGCCGCGTACGTCGCACGGGGCGTCTCCACCCGCGCCTACGCCGAGGAGTCCACCGTCCGCCTGTTCGTGCCCCTGGAGGAGGCGGCGCGGCGGGTGCGGCCGCTCGACGGCACCCTGGAGGCCGAGACCGAGGACACCTGTCTGCTGCGCACGGGCGCGGCCAGCCTGGAGTTCATGGCCTTCCACGTGATGTTCCTGGGCTTCGAGTTCGAGGTCGTCGAGCCCGCCGGGCTCAACGAGCGGATTCGGTCGCTCCGGGATCGCCTGAGCCGGGCCCTGGACCGGGGTGCGCCGTCTGGTCGTCCGGGGCCCGGAACGCCGCGTACTCCGGATGGTGCAGGTCGAACGCCGGGGACTCGGAGCGGATCCGGGGCAGCGTGACGAAGTTGTGCCGCGGCGGCGGGCAGGAGGTCGCCCACTCCAGGGAGCGGCCGAACCCCCACGGGTCGTCGACCTCGACCTTCTCGCCGTACTTGGCCGTCTTCCAGAGGTTGTAGAGGAACGGCAGCGTGGAGAGGCCGAGCAGGAAGGCGCCGATGGTCGAGATGGTGTTGAGGACCGTGAAGCCGTCCGCGTCCAGATAGTCGGCGTACCGGCGCGGCATGCCCTCCGCGCCCAGCCAGTGCTGCACGAGGAACGTCGTGTGGAAGCCGACGAAGAGCGTCCAGAAGTGGATCTTGCCGAGGCGCTCGTCGAGCATCCTGCCGGTGAGCTTCGGCCACCAGAAGTAGAAGCCGCCGAAGGTCGCGAAGACGACGGTGCCGAACACGACGTAGTGGAAGTGCGCCACGACGAAGTACGAGTCGGTGACGTGGAAGTCGATCGGCGGCGAGGCGAGCAGCACCCCCGTCAGGCCGCCGAACAGGAACGACACCAGGAAGCCGATCGCCCACAGCATCGGCGTCTCGAAGGACAGCGAGCCCTTGAGCATCGTGCCGGTCCAGTTGAAGAACTTCACCCCGGTGGGCACCGCGATCAGGAACGACATGAACGAGAAGAACGGCAGGAGCACCGCGCCCGTCGCGAACATGTGGTGCGCCCACACGACCACCGACAGGCCCGTGATGGCCATCGTCGCGCCGACGAGCGGCAGATAGCCGAAGATCGGCTTCCGGCTGAACACCGGGATGATCTCCGTGATGATGCCGAAGAACGGCAGCGCGATGATGTAGACCTCCGGATGCCCGAAGAACCAGAAGAGGTGCTGCCACAGCAGCGCACCCCCGAACTGGGCGTCGAAGACGACCGAGTGGAAGCGCCGGTCCGCCTCGAGCACGAGCAGCGCGGCCGCGAGCACCGGGAACGCGATGAGCACCAGGATGGAGGTGAACAGGACGTTCCAGGTGAAGATGGGCAGCCGGAACATGGTCATGCCGGGCGCACGCATGCCGATGATGGTGGTCAGGAAGTTCACCGAGCCGAGGATCGTGCCGAACCCGGAGAGCGCGAGCCCCATGATCCACAGGTCGGCGCCGATCCCGGGCGACCGCTCCAGGCTGTTGAGCGGCGCGTACGCGAACCAGCCGAAGGCCGCGGGCCCGCTGGGCACGAGCAGCGAGCCGAGCACCATCAGGCCGCCGAAGAGGAACAGCCAGTACGAGAGCATGTTCAGGCGCGGGAACGCCACGTCGGGCGAGCCGATCTGCAGCGGCATGATCTCGTTGGCGAAGCCCGCGAACGTCGGCGTCGCGAAGAGCAGCAGCATGATCGTGCCGTGCATCGTGAACGCCTGGTTGAACTGCTCGTTGGTCATCAGCTGAAGGCCGGGCCGGGCGAGCTCCGCCCGCATCAGGAGCGCCATCACGCCGGCGATCAGGAAGAAGACGAACGACGTGATCAGATACAGATGGCCGATCTTCTTGTGGTCGGTGGTGGTCAGCCAGTCCACGACGACCCGCCCCGGCGACCGCTCCCGCCCCGGCCGCGCCTGTGCCCGCACCGTCTGCGTCCCCATCGCTTGCCCCTTCGCTGTCGCGTCCCGGGCTGCCCGAAGCACAGGCCATGATGCTCGCCGCGCCCCGACTCCGACAGGGGGCGTACGACGCCGGGGCGCCGCGGCGCGCACCGGTGCGCGCCCGGCCCGCAGGTGTGGAATCGGGAATTCCTTATGCGGTGTCACCTCCCTCGGGCCGTCCGGGAATCGCGAATGCGGAGGATCGGTAAAGGGTTTCCGGAGATGTTCGCGCCGCCCTTCCCGCGGCCTTTGGTGAAGCCCTTGACGCGGTTTTCCGGCGATCACTCAAGAGGCCCGGAAGTTCCTCGGAGTTCACCTCGAATTAGGGTGGGAGCGGCGCGGAACCGCTCGTACGTGTGACGGAGTTAGGGCGAAACACGCGTCGTGATCCTGTGACAAAAGCGTGACCAGAGGGGTACCGGTGACGTGTGGTGCGCGGCGCCCGGCCCGTACCGGGGTTCCCCGGCGCGAATCCGCCGCCTAACGTGGCGGACATGGCACCCATCCCCACACCCGCCCAGGAACCCCAGGACACCCCGGACTCCTATGTCGGCCTCGGCGCCGAGGCCGCCGAGCGCCGGGCCCGCGCGCACGGCTGGTCCACCGTCAGGTCGCTGCCGCCGGGCACGTTCATCACGATGGAGTACCTCGCGGGGCGGCTGAACTTCGAGGTCGAGGACGGCACGGTGAGGCGCTGCTGGAAGGGCTGACCGCACGTCGCCCGCCCGGCCCGCCCGAGCTCGCGCGAAGGCCCCGGCTCCTGAACGGAACCGGGGCCTTCGTCGTGCGGGAGTCAGCTGTGCGTACCGGTCCCGCAGTCCTCGGGGTGGGTCAGCCGCCCGCGACCGGGCGGGCCGACGTGCCGCGCACGCGGTCCGGGTGCGGCGGGCGGCGGGGGCCCGCCGGGGTGACCGGGGTGCGCTCGCAGCGGGCGGTGTGCGGGCCGGGGGCGAGGTAGGCCGGGGTGCGGGTCCTGGCGGCGGCGACGGGCTCGCGCGGGGACGGCTTGTCGCCGGGGCCGGAGGCCGTCGCGGTGCCCGCGGGCGTCCGCTGCGGCACCAGGGCCGGGACCGGTGCGCCGGCGCCCGACGGGCGGGTCCGCAGGCGGTCGCGGACGCCGAGGATCCAGGCCTCCGCACGGGCGGCGAGCGGCTCGAACCACGGCAGCGCGAGCAGGATGAGCAGGCCTGCGGCCCAGCCGAGCAGGACGTCGCTCAGCCAGTGCGTACCGAGGTAGACGGTGGTGAGGCCGACGCTCAGCGAGACCACGGCGGAGATCGCCGACAGATAGCGGCGGGTCAGCGGGGTGGATGCGAGATAGGCCAGGATTCCCCAGGTCACGACGGCGTTGGCGGTGTGGCCCGAGGGGAATATATCGCCGCCCTGCCCCATCTCGTTCGAGCCGATCACGGTGGCGTAGTGCGGACCGAGGCGGCCCATGCCGATCTTGGCGGCGCCGACCGTGGCGTTGAGCAGGAGCAGGGCCGTACCGAACATCAGGAGCGGGCGGAGCGTGTGCTGCCGCCAGGAGCGCCAGCCCAGCCAGGCCGCGACCATCACGGCCGTCGGGCCGCGCTGGCCGAGCACGACCCAGTAGTCGAGGAAGCCGTGCACCTCGGGCCACTGCTGGTAGGGCCGGAAGAACATGACCTGCCAGTCGAACCGGACCAGCCAGGAGGTGGCGAGCACCGCGACCACGATGGCGAGATAGAAGGCCAGGGTCGAGCTGAACAGCACGACTCTGTGCCGGCTCATCTTCGGCACATCGAGGTGGGCCGGCCTCTCCGGCTCACGGTCAAGACGGGCGAAGAGCCGGTCCAGACGGGTCAGGTTTCGTTCGGTACGCACCCAATCGACGTTACAGCGAGTGAGCGTCCCGCCCGGCCGATTCCCCGGGTTTGTGATGACGATGTGATGTGGCATTGATCTCAGGCTCCGGTTTATTCCCGCCGGAATCCCTATTCAATGGGGGTCGCTTTACCCAATTCGTTGATCTTTACCCCTGTCATTTAAGTGCGGCTCATGAATGCGTTCACCGGAAGCTGGTACGGAATTCTCCGGCCGCTCACCGGGTGCTCACGGGGCGCCATCGGGGCGATCTTGAGTAAACGATCTTGGCGGGATCGGGGCGCGATCGAGGGGGGATCGGGGCGGGGTCGGGGTGGGATCACAACGGCCCGGAACCGTGCAGCCAGAACGCCCCGTACACCGCACTGAGCACCGCCACCCCGCCGAGCACCGCCGCCGACCTCGGCGTACGCAGCCGCGCGAGCGCCACCGCGAGTGGGAAGAGCAGCGGGAAGGCGGGCATCAGCAGGCGTGGTTTGGAGCCGAAGTAACCCGCGGCACACAGCGCGAGCGCCACGACGATCCCGGTGTAGACGAGCAGCGGCAGCGGCTGGCACTGCCGCACCCCGACGACGTACAGCCAGATCAGCAGGCCGACCCCGACGATCAGGCCGAGCCCGGCGAGCGCACCCGGCACGGAGGTGAACTTCTCCCCGATGAACTTCCCGAAGGCGTACCCGCCGTCGAAGCCGTTGCCCCACCCCTTCTGCACATCGAGGTAGCCGAAGAGCCCGTCGCCCGTGCGGTGCCCGACCCACAGCACATAGCCCGCGGCCCCGAGCGGCGCGAGCAGCACGGCGAGGGCGAGCCGCCCGTTGGCGCGCCGGTCGGCCGGCAGCTCGCCCCGCCGCTGTCGGCGCACCGCCACGACGGCCGCCACCCACAGCGCGACGACCACCGCCCCGCCCACCGGCCGGGTGAGCCCGGCGAGCGAGGCGAGCGCGCCCGCCGTCACCCAGCGCCCGGTGAGCACCGCGTACAGCGACCAGGTGGCGAGGGCCGTGAACAGCGACTCGCTGTACGCCATCGACTGCACGATGCCGACGGGAAGCACCGCCCACAGCGCGACCGCGCAGACGCCGGCCCGCCCGCCGTAGAGATGATCCGCGACCTTGAAGATCCCGCCCGCGGCACACAGCGACGCGACCCAGCTCACCACCAGGCCCGCGTCCGCGTACGACAGCGGGCTCACCGCCGACACGAGCCGCTCCAGCCAGGGGAGCAGCGGGAAGAACGCCAGGTTGGAGTGCACGCTGCCGTCCGGGAGCCGCACCTCCCAGCCGTAGCCGTGCTCGGCGACGCGGGTGTACCAGAGGGAGTCCCAGCGGGCGGTGAGCAGCTTGTGCGGGCTCTTGCCCGCGGTCGCTCCCCAGATCGCCAGGGCCGCGAGGCCCAGGGCGCGCACGCCTGCGTACGCCAGCAGTGCGGTGCCCATCGCTGGGCGTTTGGCAAGATCGGTCACCGGCTGATTATCCCCACCCGCCCGCCCTCTCCTGGGGCCGCGCCCCGGGCCCCGCCTATATGGGGCTGCGCCCCTTTCCCCGCCTTGTTGGCGCTTCGCGCCTCGCCCTCAAACGCCGGGCGGGCTGGGGCCCTGTGTCGTATGCCACAGGTCGGCTGCGCAACCATGAGAGGTCCGCCACGCGCGGTGCCGGAGGACTCGCGTATGTTGATGGCCACTCGCTGTTCACAGCCGCCACAGCCGGACGTCCCCACCCGCTGGGCCGCACGCGCGAGTAATCACTGGGAGGTACGTACATGTCCGGGTTGACCACGGCCGCCGCTCCATCCGGCCGTCGGCCCCCCGGCGCGGGCGCCAACCGCTGGGTCGTGCTCGTCGTCCTCTGCGTCAGCCTGCTGCTCGTCGCCGTCGACGCCACCGTCCTGCACGTCGCCGTGCCCGCCGTCACCGAGGACCTCAAGCCCGGCGGGATCGAGCTGCTGTGGATCGTGGACATCTATCCACTGGTCTGCGCCTCGCTGCTCATCCTGTTCGGCACGCTCGGCGACCGCGTCGGCCGCAGACGCGTGCTGCTTCTCGGGTACGGCCTGTTCGGCGTGGCCTCGGCGGTGGCGGCCCTCGCGGACACCCCGACCGTCCTGATCGCGGCCCGCGCGCTGCTCGGCGTCGGCGGCGCCATGATCATGCCCGCGACGCTCTCGATCCTGCGCCAGGTCTTCCCCGACCGGCGCGAACGGGCGCTCGCCATCGGCATCTGGAGCGCGGTCGCCGCCGTGGGCGCGGCCGTCGGACCGCTGCTCGGCGGGTTCCTGCTCGAACACTTCTGGTGGGGCTCGGTCTTCCTCATCAACATCCCGCTGATGCTGATCAGCCTGCCCGTCGGCCGCTGGCTCCTGCCCGAGTCGACCGGCGAGCGCGACGGGCCGTGGGACGTGGTCGGCGCGCTGATGGCCGCGGCCGGGCTCTTCGGGCTCGTCCTCGGTGTGAAGCGGCTCGGCGGCGGCGAGTCCCCGCTGGGCGCGACCACGCTGGTGTCCCTCGCCCTGGGCGCCGGGCTGCTCGCCGCGTTCGTCCGCAGACAGCGGCGGCGGGCGCATCCGCTCGTCGACCTGGCGATGTTCACACGGCCCGCCTTCAGCACGTCCGTCGGCTGCATCGTGCTCGCGATGCTCGCGCTCGTCGGCCTCGAGCTGATCGCCGCGCAGTACCTCCAGCTGGTGCTCGGCCTGTCCCCGCTGGAGACCGGCCTTCGGCTGCTCCCGCTCACCATCGCCGCCATGGCCGCCGGGCTCGCCGGGTCCCGGATGCTCCAGCGCTTCGGGCCGCGCCGCATGGTCGCCTCCGGCTTCGCCCTCACCGCGCTCGCCGTCCTCGCCCTCACCGGCATGGGCGGCCACGACAACGCTCCGCTGCTCCTGACCGGCTTCGTGCTGCTCGGCTTCGGCCTGGAGACCACGCTGTTCGGCGCGTACGAGTCGATGCTCAGCGAGGCGCCGCAGACCCAGGCGGGCGGGGCCGCCGCGATCGGCGAGACCTCCTACCAGCTGGGCGCCGGCATCGGCATCGCGCTGCTCGGCAGCGTCATGAACGCGGCGTACGCGCCCGGGCTCTCCTCCGTACGGGGTGTTCCGGCGGCGGACAGTGCGGCGGCGGGGCACTCGCTGGGCGAGGCCTATGAGGTCGCGGAGCGGCTCGGCGGGGGGCAGGGGGCCGCCCTGCGGGCGGCCGCGCGGGACTCCTTCGTGTCCGGGCTGCATGTGACGCTGCTGGTCAGTGCGGGGTTGTTGGTGCTTGGTGCGGTGGCTGCGCTGCGGTTGCCGTGGCGGATGGAGTGCGGTGCCCCTGCCGGGGAGGGCGAGCCGGGGATACCGGTGCCCCGCGGCGAGGGCGCGGCCGTCCCCGCGGAGTCCCTCCGCTGAGGCCGTGCCCTGCCGGGAGGCCCCCAAGCCCGCCCCTTCCCGAACTGGGGGCTCCGCCCCCAGACCCCCGCTCCTCAAACGCC
>NZ_JBHYJH010000275.1:0-8009 GCF_042740445.1 Streptomyces sp. NPDC059003
GTCCTAGGGGGCAGAGCCCCCTAGTTTCGGGAAGGGGCGGGTCTGGGGCGCCCCCCGCGAGGACAGACCTACCGCACCGTCACCAACGCCCGCCCCACCTCCGGGAACAGCCCCTTCGGGTGGTCCCGGAACAGCGGCTGGGTCCCGAAGAGGACCACTCGCGCGGCCCCGGCCTTCCCGCTCACCACGGCCGCCTTGCCCGCGGCGTCAGCGGGACCCCCCTTGCCGTCGGAGCCGGCTCGCCAGTGCCCCGACACCAACGGATTCCCACCCGCGTAGGCCTGCTCGACCCGCACGCCGTCACCGAGCCCGGTGAACCACACGGGCGCGTACACGAAGCTGACCCCAGGCGCCCCGCCCGCGTTCCGCACGCGCACCACCCCGTTGGCGTCACCGTTCCCCTGCACGGCCTTGGCGCGCAGCAGCCCGGCGGCCGAGTTCAGGGCGGCCCCCTCGGTGCCGCGCCCCACGAAGCCGCCCCCGTGCGCGAGGAAGTCACGGAGCCGCGTCCTGGCGGCCCCGTTCAGCTCCCCGTAGTCGAGCCCCGCCGACACGAAGAGGACATCGGCCTTGCGCCAGTCGAACCCGTCGTTGAGGACCTTCGTCGACACGGGCACGACGTCGAAGTTCATCTCCCGCAGGGCGAAGAGCTCGCCGGGCGTCACGGCGGCGGCGACCCGGGTGCGCCGGAGCACCTCACCGCCGCGCACCTTGGTGGCGGAGAAGGCGACGTCGTACTCGGCCGCGGCGGCACGGGCCGCACGCCGGGCCGCCCCCGGCACGATCACGCTGCCGTCGTCGGCCCGCCGCACCCGGACCCCGTCGTCGAGGAGGGAGTTGAGCGCCGCGACCTCACGCGGATCGTCGAGCCGCAGCCGCAGATCACCGCGGGGCGCCACGTACCGCACCCGCGAGGCGGCGTGCACCGCGCGCGACGGCACCCGCGTCGGGCTGCCCTTGACCACGGAGTCCACCGACGCGCCCCAGAGCCGCCCGAGGCTCCAGCCGGAGATGTCGTACATGGTCGACACCTTGTCGCTGATGTCACGCCCGTCCGCGAGGATCACGTTCGCGAGGCCGCGCTTGGGCTGGCGCATGTCGACGAGGTAGGAGCCCTTCGCGTACGCGGTGCCGCCGAGCCGGAAGTCGCGGGTCGCGCGCCGCACCCGTACGTCGTTGGCGAGCAGGTGGTCCACCAGGCGCGACGCGGCGGCCGCGGAGCGCTGGCCGCGCCCGCCCGCCGGAATGACGTACGCCCGCGGGAACTCGGTGGTGTACACGTCCTCCGGGCCGATGCCCGGAACGCCCGGCACCGTCTCCTCGGACACCGGCACCTGCTCGGCCCCCGCCGCGCCCCGCCGGAACACCTCGATCTGGTCGGCGATCAGCGAACGCCGGTGCTTGGCCGCGTAGTCCAGGGTCGCCGTCATGGCCGCGCCCGCGATGTCCACGTTGATGGCCGACCTGCGCCGCAGCTCCGCGACGGGCTGGGAGTCGTACTCCTCGTTGTTGACCTGCATCGGGAATTCGATGGTGTGCGCCGCGACCGTGCCGTGGAACGGCATGTACTGCGGCGTGAAGATCGGCGGCCAGTCGTCCCAGCCCTCCTTCTGGTCGCGGAAGGGGATGACCGCGGGCAGCACGCCGTCCTTCGCCTCGGTGTAGCCGAGGCCGTTGACGGCCTTCTCCATGCCGAGGGCGTTGGCGTAGGTGTTCTTCAGGAACAGGTCGTACTCGTAGTTCTCGCCGTGCGGCGGCGTGGTCGGCTCGATGAGCGTGCCGTTCACATAGCCGTGCAGGTCGATCATCACGGTCGGCTGCTTGTCGATGGCGATCTGCCGCACCGCGCGCGCCTCGGGCTGCGAGGCGGTGATGAAGTCGCGGTTCAGGTCGAAGCCGTTGGCGTTCTCGCGGGTGCCCGCGATGCGGCCGTCGGGGTTCATCGTGACGTTGAAGTAGAGGCGGTGGCGCGCGAGCAGGGCGCGGGTCCTGCCATCCTTCGCCTTCGCCAGCTTCTCGATCACCTTGAGGGCCGCGTCCGTGCCCTCCCACTCGTTGCCGTGGATGTTGTTGTTGATGAACACCGGCGCCTTGTACGAGGACTTGATCGCCTTGTCCTCGGCGGCGGCCGCGGGCGCGTTCTCGATGAGCCGGCGCATCCGCTCCTGCCGCGCGGCCTCGCGCGCCGACTCCGGCGCGGTCACCGTCACCAGGTACAGATCGTGCCCGCCCGCCGAACGGCCCGCACGCTCGACGCTGACGCGGTCGCCGATGCGCTGGATCGCGTTCAGCTTCGGCGCGATGCCGTGGTACGGGACGAGGCCCAGCTTGATGGACTTGTCGTCCGGGTTCTCCGGGACCGGGTCGAGCCGCTGCTCGCGCGGATAGCCGCGGCCCTTGCCGGGGAGCGCCGGCGGCGTCTCGCCGAGCGCGCGGTCGGCGGCGCCCCGCGGGGCCCGCGCCGCCTTGTCGGGCGCGTCGAGCGGGGACTCGTCGCGGATCGCCGGACGCGGTGCGGGCGTGGGGTCGGCGCTCGCGCCGCCCGGGGTGAGCGCGGTGAAGAGCAGCGTGCCCGCGGCGGCCGACGCGGTCAGCAGCACCGGTCTTGATGGCCGGGATATCCCCATACGTACCTCCCCTGCAAGAGCCAGGAACTGGCCGTGAGATCACGTGAGATCAGGAGAGGAGGTCTACAGGTTGAAATCGCGCACAACAAGAGGGTGTTCACCAAACAGGTGCGCCTCTTCGGCGTGTCGGGGCGGCCGGAGCAGCCCGGATAGGGTGTGCCGCATGCGTGATCTAGGACAGGGCTTCGGCTATCTGGTGAAGGGGCAGCGCTGGGTCGCCCAGCACCGCAAGCAGTACGGCTGGGGGCTGCTTCCCGGGCTCATCACCCTCGTGCTGTACGCGGCCGCGCTGGTCTCGCTCGCACTGTGGGGCTCGGACCTGGTCTCCTGGGCGACGCCGTTCGCCGACGACTGGAACGACCCGTGGCAGGGCGCGTTCCGCGGCTTCCTGACGGTGCTCCTGTTCGCCCTCGCCCTGCTCCTGTCCGTGGTGAGCTTCACGGCGGTGACGCTCCTCATCGGTGAGCCGTTCTACGAGTCCCTGTCGGAGCAGGTCGACATCTCCGTGGCCGGCTTCGCCCCCGAGTCGGGCCTGCCGCTCTGGCGCGACCTGTGGATCTCCCTGCGCGACAGCCTGCGCATCGTGGTGCGCGCCGCGCTGTGGAGCGTGCTGCTCTTCGCGCTCGGCTTCGTCCCGGTGGTGGGCCAGACCGTGATCCCGGTCCTCGGCTTCCTCGTCACGGGCTTCTTCCTGGTCGAGGAGCTGACGGCGGTCGCGCTCCAGCGCCGGGGCGTGCAGCTGCGCGAACGCCTCGCCCTGCTGCGCTCCCGCAAGTCCCTCGCGTGGGGCTTCGGCGCACCGCTCGCGGTGGTGTTCCTGGTGCCGTTCGTGGCCGTGTTCCTGATGCCGGGCGCTGTCGCCGGAGCCACGCTGATGGCTCGGGAGCTGTTGGGGGAGGACGACGACCGCGGGGAGGACGGGGAGGACGACGGCGACGACAGCGCCGCCGATCCAGCGCGCACCTCGAGCACCACGTAGCCCCCGCGGGGCGCCTCAGCCCCTGAAGACGGCAACAAACTTCGAGGCGAGTCAGCGGACGGTCACCCACGCCGCCGACCACGCTCCGGCGAGAGCCGCCACAGCGGTGATCAAGCGCACGGGAATGCGCTGTACGGTGACGCGGAAGCCGCCCCACCGGAACTCAATCTGTGGGCGGGCCCGCTGTGACTCCGGCTGATCAGCCATGTCACTCCGTCCGGACGGCGGGGCCTTGAGCGAATTCCAGCAAATTCCGCTGCGCAGCGACTCGCGGAGGAGCCTGGAGCAGCGGTCCGGTTGTTCGGCGGACATGTACCGCCTCCTGCTCAAGGAGCCCGATTTCACGCGGCCTAGAGGAACACTCCGCCGCGGAACCTGTCGACCTGAGTGCGCCATTCACTACCCTGGCGTGCCCGAAATCAATGGTAAGTGGCCGAATTGGGCACTGCTGCACAGGACGTGAGCGTGCGCACCTTGGAGTGATCTCCGCAGGGCCTGGGGCTCCCTGGCTGCCCTGACGACTCGCACGGGCTGCGTCCAAGGCCACCGGCCTCGGCGAGTCCCACCACAAGCCCGTCCACCGCACCCGTATCGACTTCTGCTGCGGCCTCACACTGTCCGGCGCTGACTAGCGGGATTCTATTGCGGGTTGCCGCATTCCCTCATATGCCTCTCGCAGGTCACTGGCTTCCGAAATTTTGCGGGACTCAACGGCCCGCACGACTTCCAGGGCGCGCCAGCGATTGGACGGGACGACACGCCCCGAGAGGATGGCTCGCTGCGCGGCGTCACAGGCTTCGTCCACTCGATCGGAAACGACCAGCGACAGTGCGAGATCGATATTGGCTGAGGCTACGCGACGCGGCCATGTCGAGATGTCATTCGATGGGGCAAGCCGGTTGATCACCTCGCGAGCGTACTCTTCGGCTGCCGGGTCGCCTACCCAGGCCAGGGTAGTCGCAGTGTAGGAAACGGACTTGCCAGGGTCGTACTGGTAATGATGCTCGGGGTGGTCTGGGAATCGCATGGGAGAGACGAGCGCGTTGACTCGACCTATGGCGCCGTACGTCTCATTTACTTGTCCGAGCCTGGCGTACGCACGCCCCTCTTGAGCCGTCGCCTGGATTTCAACGGAGCTTCCCTTCGGCGCAAGGGCTTGAGCCGCCTTGCTCAGCTCCACAGCCTTGGCGTAATCACCGGCAGTAAGAACCCGCCACGCGTCCGTCTCGAAACACCAGGCTTGGATTTCAGCATGCCCGGCGTGCTTGGCCAGCGTCATGGCTGTGTGCAACCGTGCCGTCGCGGCATGCTCCTGGTTCAGGTCGATGTGGAGTGTTGCTCCCAACAGTGAGAACCAACCACCGAGGACCAGCAACTGCCGATGCTCGGCCAAGGTCTTCCTCGCGTCCAGCAAGTGACTGACGTATGCCGAGTACTTACGCACCCGTACCAAGAGGTCCTGCGGAGCGGAAGACGGATACTGCCTCGCTAGTTCATCAAAAACCAGCTCAAGGCGTGAGAGCGTTTCACCCCCGACGTCACTGGCTGCCACTCGCCGTACAAGTTCCAGGGCTTCCATTTCGTCGTCATGTGCAGGAAGAGGCGACGCCGACTGGGTAGTTGTCGCGGGCACTGCCTGCGGGCCGCCAACTACACAGTGGATCAATGAATCCAGTTGAGATACGGATACCTTCAGCTCCCGGCAAAGGTCCGGCCGGTGGAAGGATTGCGGAGCGGTTTCACCGGTCTCCCAGCGGCTCACGGTTGTTCGCTCCACTCCGATGGCTTCAGCTAGAGACTCCTGACTGAAACCCATCGCCTTGCGGCGCTTCACGAAGCTCTCTCGCCTGGCCATGTCGCCTCCCTGCTCTCCGGATTTCCGTTGTACCAGGTCAGAGGGTCCGGTGAGTCCAGTATGCGGCAGCGATGCGGCAGAGATGCGGCACTCCCGCGCTGGCACCTCTCGATGCCTATCCCTGTACTGGTGAATCGCCCAAGGCGGGGTATCTGCGGGGCGGTCTCAAGAAGCCGTCTGGATGTCCCCGGATGGGCAGTCGAACAGCTCTCGCCTGGAACCCGAGAGAGAGGCCCCATGGAAGCCACGGACCGAGCGCGGCTGGAAAGCTACTTCAGCAAGATCGCTGATGGGTTCACGCCGCCCGAGCGGCCGTCCTCACTGCTGATCACCCACCTCTTACCCGAGCGCCCCGCCTTCATCAGGGCCATCGGCAAGGCAACCGTCCTGCGGGCCGTGCTGCCCAAGCCGAAGTCCATCGACGTGATGGCCCGGCGCGAGGTGGAACAGGTCGTGGCGTGCGACGAACTGACGCGCGAGACCTTCGCCGACGCGGACACCGCCGTGACCTATCTGGAGACCAGGGCGGCCGGGGAACCGGTCGTTCTGCTCGATGTGGGCGGGTACTTCGCGCCTTCGCTGGACGCGCTCTGCTCCCGCTTCACCGGTCACATCCTCGGCGTGGTCGAGGACACAGAGAACGGCCACAAGCGGTACGCCGACAGGGACAAACTGCCGTGCCCCGTGGTGTCCGTCGCGCGCTCGCCCCTCAAGGACCCGGAAGACTTCCTGGTGGGCCAGTCGGTCGTCTTCTCCGCCGAAGCCCTCCTGCGAGGGCGTGGCGACATCCTGCACGGACGTCCCGCGCTGGTCCTCGGCTTCGGCAAGCTCGGTTCCAGCATCGCCCGGCTGCTGCACGTCAAGGGCGTACGGGTCATCGTCTACGACATCAACCCGGTACGGCAGACACAAGCCATGTCGCACGGGTTCGAAGTGGCCCGGGACCGTGACCAGGCTCTGGAGACCGCCGGCCTGGTGCTGTGCGCCACCGGGGGACTCAGCTTGCGCGGCGAGGACTTCCCCCGCCTGAAGAACGGCGCCTACGTGGCCACCGTGACCAGTTCGGAAGACGAACTGGAACTGGACGGCCTACCCGCGGGCTACGTCCGGGACAGCGCCGGAGAGAACGTGACCCGGTACACCACCACGGGGCACTACTTCTACCTGCTGAACGGCGGCAACGCCGTCAACTTCCTGCACGGCGCGAGCGTTGGACCGTTCATCTTCCTCGTCCAAGCCGAAATCATCGCGGGCGCGGCCATGCTGGCTCGCGGCGGTCTGGACGCCACTCTGCACGAAGTCCCCGCCACCGACCGGGCAGCCATCGCGGCTACCTGGCTCCACTACTACAACAGGTGATCGCATGCCCATCACGGCGACCCACATCCGCACCACCCTCGCCGAGTACGCCGACGCCCATCCCGAGGACAAGCACACACTCGCACCCCTGTTGGAACTGTTGGACCAGGGAGCCGACGTGACCAGCCGGAAGGAGTTCCGCGGCCACGCCACCGCGGGCGCCGTACTCATCAACGACCAGCACCAAGCCCTGTTCATCCACCACGTGGCCCTGAACAAGTGGCTGACCCCCGGCGGGCACCTGGAGCCCGGGGACACGAACCTCATGCACGCCGCCCTGCGCGAACTGGTCGAAGAAACCGGGATCACTCTCAGCGTCGCCCCGTCCAGCCGACCCCGGTCCACGTGGACGTGCACCCCATCCCCGCCAACGACAGCAAGGACGAGCCCGCTCACTGGCACGCGGACTTCCGCTACGTCTTCCAGGTGACGGGCGAGCACTCCGTAACGCTCCAAGAGGAAGAGGTCAGCGGGTACGCATGGCGGGGAATCGACACGATCGCTGACGAGACGCTGCGCAGCCGCGTCCTCGCCGCCCTGCGCTGATCTCTCCTCGCCCCGTCCGTCCCGGCGCCCCTCTGCTGCGGACGGGCGGGGCTTCGTCGTCCTGGCGCCGTCGTGCCCGCCGAGACGCGCCAGGTAGCCAAAGTGCCCCGACAGACCGCGTAGGACCGGTCCACCGGGGCTTGCCGAGACAGCTTGCAAGGAGCAATCCTCTGGGTGCTCTCCTTACTGCCCCGTGCCCCTCGCGCCGAGCGCCGAGACGGTCCGGGAAATCTTCGAACAACGCCCCGAGCTTCCGTACCTGCAACGCGAGCGGTGGCGCGCGGCAGCGTTCGCCGAACTCGGAGTGGACTACGACCATCCCACCACGAACATCACTCCCGTTCGGGCGGTGTCCGCATGACCCGCGACGGAGTCACCAGCGAGCCCACCCCGCCCACACGGCCCGTGCGCGGCATCTGCGGCCACCGGACAACGGCCCCCCGTCCCCGTAGGTGAAATCCCGCGTGCGAGCGGTGGAGGCTGGCACACCCACTACGGGTGCCCCGACTGCGTGCACCTGTACGGGCCGCTCGCGCAGTGGGACGAGCTGCCCACGATGCGCTGGACCACTCGGAACTCCTGCTAGCGAGCATCGGGGCTTCCCGAAACTAGGGGGCTCCGCCCCCTAGGACCCCCCTTTATC
>NZ_JBHYJH010000276.1:0-7935 GCF_042740445.1 Streptomyces sp. NPDC059003
CACCACCACACACCCTGCCCAGCACTTTCCCCCTCCAAGAAACGGGATGAAAGAGATTCAATGACTACTGCGTCAGTGGTTTAGCAGGTCGTTCTGAGTGGATTCGGTCGTGGCAAGTGTCGCAAGCCACAACTGTTTTACGGCGTCGGTGGAGCATGACGCGTGTCCAATCGGAAGGCTGCCACCCGGCATGCACGAGGTCAGCGAGTGCACGGTCATGGTGAACCTGAACGTTGCCCCTGCTTCCGCAGATCTCGCAAGTATCCGCAAGGAGCCTCGCGACAAGCTCCTTCTGCGGATAGTCCACTCGGGCCGGCTCGCGGTCGATGACTTCTGCCGTCCGTTGCCGTTGGAGTGGAATACCACCAAACCGAGCGACCAGCGGTTTCCTGTTCTTCCGTTCAATGCGGGCTTCAAAAGCAATGCGAGGCCCGTTCGCCGTCTCGAAGGTGGTCCTATATTTCGCCGCCATCTTCGAAACCGTTGAACGGTGCTTTCCTGCCAGGGCCTTGAGCCCAACGACGGCCTTGGGCGGTGGCTCCCCGCAGGCCTTGGCTGACTGTCGACGACACGCTCCTCGGCCACGACGAAAGGCGCGCCGACGCGGAGCGACCACGGCGGCCTTTCCGTGAGCGCGGCAGCAGCTGCTCCCCCTCGGCCACGGCCAGCGGTGCGGTCTCCTCGCGCGGCCGCGGTCGTGACGGCGGGAGTGCGGCGAGCGGCCCAACTCCGGCCCGGCGGAGGGCACACCGGTCCCGAGCCCCCACCCCTCCCCCTTCCGCCAGCCCTTCAGGACGCGTGCAACGGAGCCGTGGCAGACGGCAGCGCGCCCGCCATGTAAACCACCCAGCGATGCCGCCCTGCTGCAGCTCGACATGGACCTGTGAGGCGCCAGGGGCGCACGGGACTCGCCCAGGAATTCGAATAGATGCTCTACTGGGTGCATGAGCGAGCGCACATTCGGGGGTCGAGTAGGAACCATGCAGAGAGAGCAGTTTGCTGTCACATGATTTGACACCCGGGATGGGCTGGCTGTTCCCTGTGCCGCGTGCATGGTGCGGCGCGGGCAAGGCCACAGGAACAGAAGAGGCGTCAGGTCGCGCGCAGGGAAACGACTCCCATGCATCATGTGTCGACTGCGGCGTATCGCCGTCCTCGCAGTTCGTGGATCCAGGCGATGCTCCCGGCATAGACGTTGCGCAACCCGGCAGCAGCGGACGGGAATGGGGATTCGAGCGCGGTGAGATTCGCCTTGATGCGTTCCTCGAGCCCGTGGAACAGAGCGATCGCCTCGTCTACGGCGTCCTGGTGGCTGCGGCCCTTTGGGGCACTGCGGTGGAGAATCGCGTCGATGTTGGTCCACGCGGTGTGGTTGTCCCGGATGCCATTGACCAGGCCCAGGTCCAGGGCGATTCCGACACACGTTCCGGTGTCTCGGTAGATGGCCCGGTAGGTGTCCGTGGACTCAGCGGCCCGATGCTCGGCTGCGGCGGCGGGGGCGACGTAGCTGTGGAGGGGGAGCAGAATGTCCCAGCCCAGATTGTCGGGGCGGATATTCATGTAGTCATCGACGGTGATCGGCTTCTCCGTTATCTCGATGGCGCGCCACACTCGGGTCCCGTCGATGTAGCTCTCCATTCCTGACCGGCACCGCCGCAGGGTGCCAGGCTCCCAGTCGGAGCGGCCGAAGAAGTCGGCGATGATGTGGTACTCCGGCTCGCGCGCAGGAGTTTTGAGCCACACCGCATCACCCAGCTCGTCCAGGATCCGGTTAATGTGATCCGTATCGAGCGAGGCGTCAATACGGTCGTCCACCAGAACCCAGGCCAGCATCAGCAAGGAGGCCACCTGTACGCGCTCCTCCTCACCCTCGGGGTAGAGCAGGGACACGAAGCGGCCGCCAACCTCGGCGTACCCACCGGCTGCGGCGTCGTACTTGCCCCTGGCCACGGTGTTGAATCGGGTTTCGCAGAACTGCAGGGTGTGCCTGCGCAATGCGTCGTCGGCCGGATGCTGGCGCGGAGCGAACCTGCTCGTGACGGCTGGGACGATGCACCTGGTTGCGTCTTCAGACGAGGCCATTTCGGATCTCCGGGTTTCCGTTGGCGCGGGATCCCATCCCGCGAGACTTCGCTTACGGCGGGTGGGGTTACGCCGTTCTCCGTACGGCGGTGTCGGCGAGGGTGCGCAGGGCGGCGGCTGCGCTGTGACTGACGGGGGCATGCTCCAGGGCGGCAAGCGCGCGCTGGAGGCGGGTGGTGATCATCTGCTTGACGGCATCGCGAGCGCCGGTGGTGGTGAGGATGTCGCGGATGGTGGCGGTGGCAGCACCCCGCTCGGTCAGGTGCGGGTTGCCGACCAGGGCGCGGAGCAGGGCGGCCTGGCCGTGATCGGCGCGGTCGAGCGCGCAGGCGATGAGGACGGTGTGTTTGCCCTCGCGCCGGTCGTCCAGGCGGGACTTGCCGGTGACATCGGGGGCGCCGAAGACGCCGAGCAGGTCGTCGACCAGTTGGAAGGCTTCGCCGAGAGGGAGGGCGAAGGCGGTGCAGGCGCCCATGATGGCGGGGCTGGCGTCGGCGAGGGCGGCGCCGATGAGCAGGGGGCGTTCGGCGGTGTATTTGGCGGTCTTGTAGCGGATCACTGCCAGCGGGATGCCGACGTCGCCTAAGAGGTGGCCGGTGGCCAGCAGGTCGAGATACTGCCCGTACATCACCTCGGTCCGCATCGCATCGATCAGCGGCAGTAGGGGTCCCAGCAATTCTCGCGGAAAAAACAACGCTAAGCGAAATGGCGGCTGGTCAGAGGGTGGACTCCTCGCTGCGTGGTCTCCGCTCATCGTGTTTGCTGGTTACGGAGTTGCTCGGGTGATGACAGTGGTGTTGCTATCGAGGGTGACGTAGCCGCTGCCGATGTCGGTCCAGGGGCGGCCGGTGCCGTGGTAGCGGGGGGACATCCGGTGGTACTGGAGGGTGCCGGACATGAGGAGGCCGAGACCGGTGAGGAAAGCGGGAACTTCGGAGCGCAGGCCAGGACGGGTGTGGAGGTAGGACTTTCGGAGTGTCACGAACTCGCGTTCGGTCTCTTGCATGAGTTGGCACAGGTAGTTCACGGCCTGCTGGAGGGTGTGTCCGGTGGAGGTGAGGACCGCAATGGCGTTCACGGGGTCTTTGCTGCGTACGTATTCCTTGCGGAAGGAATACAGGTCATTGAGGAGAACCAAGTAGGTGCACTGGAGTTCTTCGAGCTGCTTGAGTTCGGGGTGGGCAGCCAGTTCGGAGCCGATGTCGATGTTCAGGCCGTATTCGACGAAACGGGGCAGGGAGGACGCAGCGACCGCGGTACGCCGGAAGGCGAGGTATGTGGGGAAGTCGAGGATCTGCCCGCGGATGCGAATCTCGGTCTCTGTGATCCAGGACTGGAGGACCTGGCTGATTCCGGCGCGACAGCGGTCCAGGAGGGCGGGTGGGCAGGTCACGCACCAGCGGTGCCAGGAGTCGGCTAAGAGCCTGCCCAGGCACATGCGGTCGGTATCGGTGGGCTGAGTGCTGGTGCCACCGTGGGGTTCTCCCTGGGTGTAGAGGATGCTCATGGTTCGCTCGAACGCGGCCCGGCGCATGGTCTCGGTAGTGTCACGGAAACGGCCACCTGCGGCTGCGATGTCATCGAGCATCCCGTACCACTGGTTGAGATCGCAGATGATACGCATGCGGGCGGTGTCGGCCTGGGGCACGCTCAGGCACGAGAAGCGATCGAAACCGTCGTCCATCCATTCGGCGAGGGCTTCGGCCGGGGGCTTCCTGCGGTAGTCGGCGGCCCAGGTGTGGCTTTCGGGGAAGCGGGCGACCCAGGCGCGGGACTCGCGGGCGAGGCGGACGCGCTGGGGGTGGTCCTGCCAGGGCAGGAGGCGGGTGTAGTCGGGCAGGTGGTAGCCGGTTTCGTCCCGGCCGTAGACAGTGAGGCGGGTCATCGGGATTGCACTTCTTCGGCCTGTTTGAGAGCGGTCATGGAATGGTCGTAGAACTGGGCAGCCCAGCGGCGCATAGCCATGATCGGTCCGTCGGCGGAGGACAGCCTGGGGTGTTCGAGGTACGTCTTGGTCGTCCAGATGACGATGTCGCGCATCTGCTGGGGGATGGTCCACCAACGCTGCGCGGCGTGGTTGACCGCGAGATGGATGCCTTGGCGGAACGGCAGGTGGCGGATGGCATCGACTTTGACGGATTCGGCGGTACGCAGCACCCACTGGTCTGGTTCGGTCTGGACGGGAAAGCCTTTGAGGTGGGCGCGGACGCCAAGGCTCGGCACGGTGGCCAGGCCGGTGATCTGGCCGAGTCCGTGCTGAACGATGCGTACGAGGATCGGGAGACCGTGGTAGGTGGCGGATATTTCGGTGGTGCTGATGGGGGTGCTGAAGTCAGCGACAGTGACTTTGGCGTTGTGCCAGCCGTGGATCTTTGAGAAGTGAGCCAGATCAGCGGCGTTCTCCGCGGCATCCTGGATGTGTCCTTGAAGGGGCGGGTACATGTGGGTGATCTGCCGGGAGTAGCCGGTGAGCGTGTCGGCGCCGGGCTCCCACGCAGGCGGAGAACCTTGGCTGTTCCACCAGACGAAAATCATCCCGTCGACTTCCCGCACGGGCCTTTTCGTCAGGACTGCCCTGGGCGGGTTGGTACCGCCGGGGACGCGAGCGCAGCGCCCGTCGGGTGCGAATGCGAAGCCGTGGAAGGGGCAGACAATATCTTCGCCTTCGACTCCACCTCCGTGGCCCAGATGGGCGCCCAGGTGAGGGCAGAAGGGATCGGTGGCGTGGACGGTGCCGCTGCGGGTCCGGTAGAGGACGATGTCGCCGCCTGCGATGCGAGAGGTGACCACGCGGCCGGGCTTGAGTTCACCGCTGAATCCCAGAGCGAACCATCCGGTGGGATACGCCAGGCCTGCGGGGACCCTGTGGTGTGTGGTCATGACATGCCGCCCCTTCTGTCATAGGGTTTGGGTGAACACGGAGCCGAACAAATCCAGGAACTCACGAGTTCCCCGGGGAGCCAGAACGTATTGATGCGGCCCCAAAAGTCATAGTCACGAAGCGCCATCAAGGCGGCCTGGGTGGCGCCCTTGGCATGTCGCGCCATGTACTCGGCGATGATCGCTCCGGCCCCGCCCCCCTTGACGGGAATGGCAGCGGCGAGCGGGCTTGATCGGGGATGCTCAAGGTCACCGCTCCTGATCCAGGCTGCGGCCCGTGCTGCGATGCGGCGGCGAGGTTCCTGTGGTCTCCGCGCGCAGGTCGCGGCGCAGTTCCTTGGGCAGCGAGAAGGTCAGGAACTCCTCGGCGGTCTTGACGACCTCGACGTCGCCGTAGCCCTTCTGGGACAGCCAGGCCAGGACCTTCTCCACCAGGACGTCGGGGACCGAGGCGCCGGAGGAGACTCCGACGGTCGTCACGCCGTCCAGCCAGGCCTCGTCGGCCTCCTTGGCGAAGTCGACGAGGTAGGCCCGCGGGCAGCTGGCCTGTTTGGCGACGTGCGCCATGCGCTGGGAGTTGGAGGAGTTCTTGGAGCCGACCACGATCACCAAGTCGGCCTTGGTGGGCCAGTTCCTTGATGGCCCTCTGGCGGTTCTGGGTGGCATAGCAGATGTCATCGCTCGGCGGGGAGAGGAGGTTCGGGAATCTATTTTTGAGGGTGTCGACGGTCTCCATCGTCTCGTCCACGGAGAGGGCGGTCTGGGAGAGCCAGACGACCTTCGACTCGTCACGCACGGAGACGTTGGCGACGTCGGCAGGGCCGTCGATGAGAGTGATGTGGTCGGGTGCCTCGCCCAAGGTGCCGATGACCTCCTCGTGTCCCTCGTGGCCGATCAGGAGGATGTCGTAGTCTTCTTTGGCGTACCGGATGGCCTCCTTGTGGACCTTGGTCACCAGGGGGCAGGTCGCGTCGATGGTGGCGAGGTTCCGCTCGGCGGCCACCGCGCGCACGGTCGGGGCCACGCCGTGCGCGGAGAACATGACGATGGAGCCCTCAGGGACCCTCCTCCGTCCGCTCGATGAAGATCGCGCCCTTCTTCTGGAGGGCCTGTACGACGTACTTGTTGTGGACGATCTCGTGGCGGACGTAGATCAGGGCCCCGTACTGCTCAAGGGCCTTCTCCACTGCCTGGATGGCCCGTTCGACGCCCGCGCACACGCCGTGCGGTGCGACCAGCAGGACCCGGCAGCCAGGGGGGGCGCCGCTCATAGGGCCCTCCAGGCGGCGTCAGTGGCCAACTTCCGTAGCACGGGCAGGGTTTCGGCAGGGAACGGGGCGTGTTCCAGGGCGTGCAGCGCGCGGGCGTACCGCTCACGGATCATGTCCTCTACCGCCCTGTCAGCGCCGGTCTCGCGCAGGATACGGCGCACGAGCGCGGCGCCGCCCTCGTCCAAGGCGGGGTTGCCGACCAACTCTCCGAGGACGTCCGCTTGTTGGGGGTCGGCGCGGTGGCGGGCCAGGATGAGCAGGACGGTCTGTTTGCCTTCACGCAGGTCGTCCAGGGCTGATTTGCCGGTCTGCTCGGGGCTGCCGAGGGCGCCGAGGAGGTCGTCGCGGAGCTGGAAGGCCTGGCCCAGGGGCAGGGCGTAGGCGGTGCATGCCTCGAGGACGGCGGGCGGGGCGCCGGCCAGGGCGGCACCGACGTGCAGAGGGCGCTCGATCGTGTACTTGGCCGTTTTGAAGAGGATGACGCGCAGGGCGGTGGCGAGGTCGTCGTCTGGGCGGGCGGAGGACTGAAGGTCCAGGTACTGGCCGTACAGAACCTCATCCCGCATCACGGTCACCAGCGCAGTCACCCGATGGAGTTGGCCGATGGTGAGACCTGCGGTCTGGAGGAGTTCATCAGACCAGACGTGGGCCAGATCACCCAGGAGGACGGCGCCACAGGTGCCGAGCCAGTGCGCGTCGTCCGGGCCGAGGGCGCGGTGGCGGGCCGCAAGGGAGCGGTGCACGGTCGGCTGGCCGCGGCGCAGTGCCGAGCGGTCCATGACGTCGTCGTGGATCAGGCAGAAGGAGTGGAAGACCTCCAGGCCGCTCGCGACCCGCAGCAGCGCGGACGGGGTGCCCTGGCCGCCGGCGGCCCGCCATCCCACCGCGCACAGCAGTGGGCGCAGCTTCTTGCCGCCGGTGACAAACCGGCGGAACAGGGCAATCAGGTGGGCTATTTCGGCGTCGGCGGCCAGGGCCTGTTTGCGGTCGAGGAACTCGCCGATGACCGCGCCGACCTGCTGGCGCACCGCGTCGGCGTCCCAGGCGGGGGTGAGGGTGGCGGGGGCGGTCACGGGGTCTCCTCCTGCGGTTCTGCGTCGGCGGTCAGCTCCAGCGCCTCGTCGAGCAGGGCCTCGACGATCTTTGATTCGGGTATGGTCCTGACGACCTTGCCGTTGCGGAAGATCTGCCCTTTGCCGTGACCACAGGAGACGCCGAGGTCGGCTTCGCGGGATTCGCCGGGGCTGTTGACGACGCAGCCCATCACCGCGATCCGCAGTGGGTGGGGGAAGCCGTCGAAGGCCGCCTCCACCTGCGTGGCCAGCTTGTGGATGTCTACTTGGAGGCGGCTGCAGCCGGGGCAGGAGACGATCTTCAGTTTGCGGGGGCGCAGGCCCAGCGATTGGAGAATGTGGCAGCCGACCTTGACCTGCTCGACCGGGTTGGTGGACAGGGAGACGCGGATGGCGTCGCCGATGCCCTCGGCGAGGAGGATGCCGAAGGCGACCGCGGATTTGATGGCGCCCCGGAAGGCGGGGCCGGCTTCGGTGACGCCCAAGTGCAGGGGATAGTCGCACTGTTCGGCCAGGAGCCGGTTCGCGGCGATCATCATCAGGGGGTCGTGGTGCTTGACCGCGATCTTGAAGTCTTGGAAGCCGTGTTCCTCGAAGAGGCAGGCTTCCCACAGTGCGGACTCCACCAG
>NZ_JBHYJH010000277.1:0-7928 GCF_042740445.1 Streptomyces sp. NPDC059003
GGCGAGGGGGGGGGTTTTTTCCCCCCCGCCCGCCCGCTTCTGCCCTCCCGCGGGGCCGAGGCCCCCGGCGGGGGCCGACCACCATCGGCGACTGCGGCAGAAACCCGCAGCCGCCGACGGCGAACCACCCCCACGAGGGGCGCCCACCCCGCGTGGGGTGGAAACGGGCGGGCGGGTGGGAAAAGGGGGCTTACCGGCCCGAGGTGGCCGTCGCTGAGGCCATCGCGTCGAGAGCCCGCTGCGCCCCCTCCGCATCAGTCGTCCCCGTCGTCATGAACGCGAAGACCAGGAGGCGCCCGTCCGTGGTGACGACGGTCCCCGCCAGGGTGTTGACGCCGGTGAGCGTTCCCGTCTTGGCGCGGACGACCCCGGTGCCGGGGGATCCCTTCGGGTAGCGGTCGACCAGCGTGCCGGTGAAGCCCGCGACGGGCAGCCCGGTGACGACGGAGCGCAGCTCGGGGTGGTCCGGGTCGGCCGCGCGGGCGAGCAGCGCGGCGAGGAGCTCGGCGGTGAGCCGGTCGGCGCGGTCGAGCCCGCTGCCGTCGGCGAACTCCGCCCCGGCGAGCGGGAGTCCGAGCTTGTCCAGGCGGGCCCGGACCGCCTCGGCCGCGCCGTCGAAGCCGACGGGTGCGCCGTCGGCGTGCGCCGTCTCGCGGGCCAGCGCCTCGGCGATGTCGTTGTCGCTGTGGGTCAGCATGCGTTCGACGAGGGCGGAGACGGGCGGCGAGACGGTCTTGGCGAGGGTCCTGGCGCGGCCGGAGGCCTTCGCGGGGCGCGGGTCCTGCTTGACGTCGACGCCCCGCTCCCGCAGCAGGTCCGCGAACTTCAGGGCCGCGTCGCCCGCCGGGTCGGCGCTGCGCGGGGCGGGGCCCGACGACGAGTCGTCGAGGCGGCCCTCGTCGGCCATGAGGGCGCTGACGAGGGTGATGTTCTCGTTCGGGCCGATGGGGTGCTGCGGCGGCCCGGAGTACCGGGAGGTGTCGTACGACAGCGTCACCGGGCCCGTGCCGCGCTTCTTCAGGGCCCGTGCCGTGTCGTCGGCGAGGTCGCGCAGGCTCGCGGCGCCGGCGACGTACCGGCCCTCCTTGCGGGCGGTGAGCGTCGGGTCGCCGCCGCCCACCAGGACCACGTCGCGCGATTCGGGTTCGACGACCGTCCTCGTGGTGAGGCGGTGGTCGGGCCCCACGGCGGACAGCACCGCGACCGCCGTGGCGATCTTCGTGGTGGACGCGGGCGTCAGGGCGTCGTCCGCGCCCTTGCCGTACAGGCGCTTGCCGGTGGCCGCGTCCATGACGACCGCGGAGCGCTCGGGGCCGAGCTCAGGCTCCTTCAGGATCGGGTCGAGGGCGTCAGCGAGCGCCTGGCCGCCGGGCGCCGACGTGCCCTTGTGCGCGCCCTTGGAGAGGCGGAGCCCGGCGAGCACGGAGGGGGCGCTCGGCGCTGCCCCGGGCGCCTGGCCACCGAGGGCGCCCGCGTGATCTGTGCCACCCCCGGCTTCCAGGGAGGCGGCCCGGTCCCGCTCGGCCGTACGCTGACCGGAGGAGTCCCAGGGTCCCGCCGCGACGACCGCCACCGCCGCGACGGCGAGGCCCGCGGCGGCGGAGCCCGCCGTGACCTGCCAGGTCTTGAGGTGCGCGGGAGGCTTGACAGCAAGCCGCCCCAGACGCCGCAGCAGCCGTCCAGGCCGCTGCCAAGGCTTGCGCTCGTCCACGACGACCTGCCCCTTTCGCGATCACACATCTGCGTGAGGGACACTTAATCACCCGAAGTATGTGCTGATCATGGAGGAGCCACCCGTGGAGTTCGACGTCACCATCGAGATTCCGAAGGGTTCGCGGAACAAGTACGAGGTCGACCACGAGACCGGCCGCATCCGCCTGGACCGTCGACTCTTCACGTCCACCAGCTACCCGGCGGACTACGGCTTCGTCGAGAACACCCTGGGCGAGGACGGCGACCCGCTGGACGCCCTGGTCATCCTGGACGAGCCGACCTTCCCCGGCTGCCTCATCAAGTGCCGCGCGATCGGCATGTTCCGGATGACCGACGAGGCGGGCGGCGACGACAAGCTGCTGTGCGTCCCGGCCTCCGACCCGCGCGTGGAGCACCTGCGCGACATCCACCACGTGTCCGAGTTCGACCGCCTGGAGATCCAGCACTTCTTCGAGGTCTACAAGGACCTGGAGCCCGGCAAGTCCGTCGAGGGCGCCGACTGGGTCGGCCGCGCCGACGCCGAGGCCGAGATCGAGGCCTCGTACAAGCGCTTCGAGGCCCACGGCCACTGAGCGCCCCCGGCCACCACACGGGGCCATCCGTACGCGAGCGGGCCGCGTGACCTTCTTCGGGTCGCGCGGCCCGTTCGTGTGTCGCTGCGCATACTGACGTACGTATGGTGCGTACGAGATGTACGCACACGTGAGCGAGGCTGGAAACCGTGGCGGAACCGGAGGAGGAAGACCGCAAGCCGCAGTCGGACGAGGCGCACAGCGCCTTCGCGCCGGTGGGCGGCGTCGACCAGGCGACCGCGGTCGAGGACGACCATCCGTCGTCGGAGTTCACGATCCCGACGGGTCTGCGGATCCCGCCGTCGCCGGAGGACACCAAGGTCGCCAAGGAGTCCTCGGCGTTCACGACGCCGCAGGCGTACACCGCGAAGCAGCCGCCCGCCTTCACCCCGCCCGGCGGCGTGCCCGTCGTCCGCCTCACCAAGGAGGCGCCGTGGCAGGACCGGATGCGCACGATGCTGCGCACCCCGGTGGCCGAGCGCCCGGCGCCGGAGCCGACGCAGCGGCACGAGGACGACGCGGGGCCCGCGGTGCCGCGCGTCCTGGACCTGACGCTGCGCATCGGGGAGCTGCTGCTCGCGGGCGGTGAGGGCGCGGAGGACGTGGAGGCGGCGATGTTCGCCGTCACGCGCGCGTACGGCCTGGACCGCTGCGAGCCGAACGTCACGTTCACACTGATCGCGATCTCGTACCAGCCGTCCCTGGTGGACGACCCGGTGACCGCGTCGCGCACGGTGCGCCGCCGGGGCACCGACTACACGCGCCTGTCGGCCGTCTACGGCCTCGTGGACGACATCAGCTCCGAAGAGGTCGAGGTCTCCCTGGAGGAGGCGTACCGGCGCCTCGCGGAGATCCGGCGCAACCGGCACCCGTACCCCGGGTGGGCGCTCACCGCGGCGGGCGGGCTGCTCGCGGGTGCGGCGTCCGTCCTGGTCGGCGGTGGCGTGGTGGTGTTCGTCGCGGCCGCGCTCGGCGCGATGCTCGGGGACCGGCTCGCGTGGCTGTGCGCGGGGCGCGGGCTGCCGGAGTTCTACCAGTTCGTGGTCGCGGCGATGCCGCCCGCCGCGATGGGCGTCGCGATCAGCCTGCTCGACCTGCCGGACGTACGGGCCTCCGCGGTGATCACCGGTGGTCTGTTCGCGCTGATCCCCGGGCGGGCGCTCGTCGCGGGCGTCCAGGACGGTCTGACCGGCTACTACATCACCGCCGCCGCCCGCCTCCTGGAGGTCGGGTATCTGATCGTCGGCATCGTCTGCGGCGTCCTGATGGTGCTCTATCTGGGCGTGCAGCTGGACGCGGGCCTCAACCCGGAGACGTCGATCCACTCCACGGACCGGCCGGTCGTGCAGATCCTGGCGTCGATGGCGCTGAGCCTGGCCTTCGCGGTCCTGCTCCAGCAGGAACGTTCCACTGTGCTGCTCGTGACGCTCAACGGCGGGGTCGCCTGGGTCGTCTACGGGGCGCTCGCGCGCGCCGGTGACATCTCCCCGGTCGCGGCCACGGCGGTCGCGGCGGGCCTGGTGGGCCTGTTCGGGCAGCTGCTCTCGCGCTACCGGTTCGCGTCCGCGCTGCCGTACGTGACGGCGGCGATCGGGCCGCTGCTTCCCGGTAGCGCCACGTACTTCGGCCTGCTCGAGATCGCCCGGAACAACCTCAACCCCGGCCTCGCGTCGCTCTCCAAGGCGGCCGCGCTCGCCCTCGCCATCGCGATCGGCGTGAACCTCGGTGGGGAGCTGTCCCGGCTCTTCCTGAAGGCGCCGGGGCCGCAGGCGGCGAGCGGGCGCCGCGCGGCCAAGCGGACGCGCGGCTTCTAGGACGGCTGTCGGTCGGTTCCCGGTCAGTACCGGGGGTGGCCCTGCTGCTGGGGCTCTTCGGGGTACTGGTGCGGGTACTGGGGCTGCTGGGGCTGCTGGGGCCGGTACTGCTGGCCGCTCGCCGGGTCGCCGTACTGGCCCTCGTACTGGCCTTCGTGCTGGCCTTCGTAATGGCCCTCGTACTGCTGCTGGGACTGGGGCTGGGGCTGGTACTGCTGGGCGCCGTACTGGCCGTCGTACGAGGTCTGGTACTGCCCGCCGTCGTACTGGGAGTCGTACGGGGAGGGGTACTGCGGGTCGCCCGCCGGGCCGCCGTACTGGGTGTGCTGGGGCTGCTGGGCGTGCTGGCCCGGGTACTGCTGCTGGGCCTGCTGGGGCTGGTACTGGTACTGCTGGTCGTACTGGCCCGGGTACTGGTGCTGCTGGGGCTGGCGGCCCTGGTACGGGGACTGCTGGTGCTGCTGCGGCTGGTGCTGCCAGTCGGCCTCGGGGGCGCTCTCGGGGCCGTCGTGCCGGGCCGCGGGGGCCGGGGCCGCCGGGGCCTGGGCCGCCTCCTTCTTGCCCTTGCTGCGGGCCCGCAGGAACTCGATGATGATCGGGACCACCGAGATGAGGACGATCAGGATCAGGATCGCCTCGATGTTCTTGTGCACGAACTCGTGCTTGCCGAGCCATGCGCCGAGCAGCGTGACGCCCGCGCCCCACAGGACGCCGCCGATGACGTTGAACGTGATGAACGAGCGGTACCGCATGCCGCTGACGCCCGCGATGATCGGCGTGAACGTCCGCACGATCGGCACGAAGCGGGCGAGGACCAGGGACTTCGGGCCGTGCTTCTCGAAGAACTCGTGGGCCTTGACCACGTTCTCCTGCTTGAACAGCTTGGAGTCCGGGCGGTTGAACAGGGACGGGCCGACCTTCTTGCCGAAGAGATATCCGGCCTGGTCGCCGGCGATCGCGGCGATGCAGATCAGGATGCAGGCCAGCCACAGCGGGGTGTCCAGCTTGTCCGTCGTGATCAGCAGGCCGGTGGTGAACAGGAGCGAGTCACCGGGCAGGAAGAAGCCGATGAGCAGGCCCGACTCGGCGAAGACGATCAGGAGCAGGCCCCACAGGCCGAACTGGTTCAGCAGGTAGTCCGGATCCAGCCAGCTTGGTCCGAGCGCAAGCGTCGTCACGGTTCCGGGCTCCTGTGGGTGTGAGGGGGCGGCGGGGAGGTGCGGGTGCGGGCCGTGCGTGGTGATGACATCGGGACCCCGCCCAAAGTTACCAACGCAAGGTGACGCGGACAGGTTCCACCGTCGACGGCTGGCCACCCCCGGCGCCCCTCCACAGGAGGGGGAGAGACGCTAGGCGCCGTGGCGGGCCGCGTTGGCCGTGATCGCCGCGCGCAGGTACGCCGCGAGGCCGGTCCTGATCGCCTCGTACGTGGCCGTGAAGCGGGCGTCGGCCACGTACATCTCCCCCAGGCCGCGGTGCATCTCGTACGAGCACGCGTAGTAGCCGGACGAGATGAACCGCCGGTGCTCCTCGGCCACGTCCATGGCCTCGGGCGACTCCGGAGAAAGGCCCGCGGCGAGCAGGTCGCCCATGCGGGCGTGGATCGACGCCATGGTGTCGGTCAGGCGCTGCCAGTCCTCCTTGGTGTACGCGGCCGTACGGCGCCGCGACTCGGCGTACGCGTCGGTGTCGCCCCAGCGGCGCTGTACCTCCTCTTCGTAGTGGTCGGGTTCGAAGTCTCCGAAGACCTCGAACTTCTCTTCGGGGGTGAGGTTGATGCCCATGCGTCGTGCCTCCATGGCGGTCTTCACGGCGGCTGCCATGTCCTGCAGCTTCGTGATGCGGTCGGTGAGCAGCCGGTGCTGGCGCCGCAGGTGCTCCTGCGGGTCGGCGTCGGGGTCGTCGAGCAGCGCGGCCACCTCGTCGAGCGGGAAACCGAGCTCCCTGTAGAAGCGGATCTGCTGGAGCCGGTCGAGGTCGTGGTCGCTGTAGCGCCGGTGCCCGGCGTGGCTGCGCCCGCTGGGCACGAGGAGCCCGATCTCGTCGTAGTGGTGCAGGGTGCGCACCGTGACCTTGGCGAGGGCCGCGACCTGCCCTACGGAGTAGCCGGCGTGGCTGGCGCGGCCAGGGCGGCCAGGGCGGCTGGGGTGGCTCACCGCCGCCTCCTTTCGTTCCGACACGGACCAGCGTGCGTCCTCACGTCGCGTGAGGTGCAAGTCCGGCCTTCCCCGGAGTGCCGTGTTCCCGGTGCCCGCCTACGGTGACCGGGAGAGCCCTGAGCGACCCGGAGGCACCGCCATGTCGCTGCACCGTGGCGCGGACGACCGCCGCGACGAGCACCCGCTGTCCGTGAATCCGTTCTTCGGCGAGGCGAACCCGGTCGGCGGCATGACCGAGGCCCCGCCCAAGCACCGCCTTCCGAAGGACCCGCTGCCGCCCACGACGGCGTACCAGCTGGTGCACGACGAGCTGATGCTCGACGGGAACTCGCGCCTCAACCTCGCCACGTTCGTCACCACGTGGATGGAGCCGCAGGCCTCCGTCCTGATGGCGGAGTGCCGGGACAAGAACATGATCGACAAGGACGAGTACCCGCGCACCGCCGAGCTGGAGCGGCGCTGCGTGGCGATGCTCGCCGACCTGTGGAACGCGCCGGACCCGGCCACGGCGGTGGGCTGCTCCACGACCGGCTCCAGCGAGGCCTGCATGCTCGCGGGGATGGCGCTCAAGCGGCGGTGGACGAAGCGGAACGCCGACCGCTATCCGTCGCGCGAGGCCCGGCCCAATCTGGTGATGGGCGTGAACGTGCAGGTCTGCTGGGAGAAGTTCTGCGACTTCTGGGAGGTGGAGGCGCGCCAGGTCCCCATGGAGGGCGACCGGTTCCACCTCTCCCCCGAGGCGGCGGCCAAGCTGTGCGACGAGAACACCATCGGGGTCGTCACCGTCCTCGGCTCGACCTTCGACGGCTCGTACGAGCCCGTGGCGGACGTCTGCGCGGCCCTGGACGCCCTCCAGGAGCGCACGGGCCTGGACGTGCCCGTGCACGTCGACGGCGCCTCAGGGGCGATGGTCGCGCCGTTCCTGGACGAGGACCTGGTGTGGGACTTCCGGCTGCCGCGGGTGGCGTCCATCAACACCTCGGGCCACAAGTACGGCCTGGTCTACCCGGGCGTCGGCTGGGCACTGTGGCGTACGCCCGCCGAGCTGCCGGAGGAATTGGTGTTCCGCGTGAACTATCTCGGCGGTGACATGCCGACGTTCGCCCTGAACTTCTCGCGGCCCGGGGCGCAGGTCGTCGCGCAGTACTACACGTTCCTGCGCCTGGGCCGTGCGGGCTACCGCGCGGTGCAGCAGGCGTCCCGGGACGTCGCGCGGGGCCTTGCCGAACGCGTCGAGGCCCTGGGGGACTTCCGGCTGCTCACGCGGGGCGACGAGCTGCCGGTGTTCGCGTTCACGGTGGGGGACGACGTGACGGCGTACGACGTCTTCGACGTGTCGCGGCGGTTGCGGGAGCGGGGGTGGCTGGTGCCGGCGTACACCTTTCCCGCCGAGCGTGAGGATCTCGCGGTGCTTCGGGTGGTGTGCCGTAACGGGTTCTCTGCGGATCTTGCGCGGCTGTTTGCGGAGGATCTGGGGCGGTTGTTGCCCGAGTTGCGGCGACAGCCGGGGCCGCTGACGCGGGATCGGCGGGTGGCTACGGGGTTCCATCACTAGGGGGTGTGTCGGGTGCGGGCCGGGGTCCCTCGCGGGGGCGCCCCAGGCCCGCCCCTTCCCGAACCAGGGGGCTCCGCCCCCTGGACCCCCTTTTATCCGGCGCTTCGCGCCTCGT
>NZ_JBHYJH010000278.1:0-7119 GCF_042740445.1 Streptomyces sp. NPDC059003
CGTTTGAGGAGCGGGGTCTGGGGCGGAGCCCCAGGAAAGGGCGGGCGGGTGGGGGAATCAGCCTGCCCGGCGTTTGAGGGCGAGGCGCGGAGCGCCGGATAAAAGGGGGTCCGGGGGCGGAGCCCCCAGGGGACGCGCGGCGCGTGGGGGCGGTGTGTGCCGTCCGGCCGGAGCGTGCCGAACAAGCCACCCCACCAGGGGGTTTGACGTGCGCGGCCGTGCCCCGGTCCCTGCCCGGCAGCGCCCCCACGCCCGCCTGGGTGCGCCCCTGGGCAATCTGGAAGGATTGTCATCGTCATGGTGCAGATACCCGAGCAGCAGCCCGACCCTCCGCCGCAGGACCCCGACCCCGCACCGCACGCCGTGCCGACGAGCGCCGACGTCGCACGCCTCGCGGGCGTCTCCCGCGCGACCGTCAGCTACGTACTGAACAACACCAGCGCCGTCCGGATCAGCGAGCCCACGCGCCGCCGCGTCCACGAGGCGGCCAAGGAACTCGGGTACGTCCCGCACGCCGCGGCCCGCAGCCTGCGCGCCGGACACACCCGCATGGTCCTGATGCCCACGCCGCAGATCGCGGTGGGCCCGCTGTTCAGCCGGTTCTTCCTCGAACTCCAGTGGGCGCTGAGCCGGTTCGACTACACCGTCGTGCAGTACGGCAGCGTCGGACTGAGCGGCGAGGAGGCCGCCCGCGCCTGGGCGGAGCTGCGCCCCGTCGCCGTCCTCGCCCCCGACGCCACCGCCCTCGGCGCCCGCGGCGTCGGCGTCCTCAAGCGCTCCGGCGCCAAGGCCGTCTTCACGCTCGGCCCGCAGCGGGCCGAGGGGGCGCACGCGCTCCTGATGGACCAGCGCCTGGTCGGCCGCAGCGCCGCCGAGCACCTGCTTGCGCGCGGCCGCCGCCGCATAGGCGTCGTCGTCCCCGAGGAGCCCGGCCTCGAACCCTTCTCGCGGCCGCGCCTCGACGGCGTCCGCACCACCGTGCAGGGCGCGGTCGACGGCGAGGTCACCGCGCTGCCGCTCGCGTACGGCGAGGAGTCCGCCGCCCGGCTCGCGGCCCGCTGGCCGGGGCTCGGGCTCGACGCCGTCTTCGCGTACAACGACGAGTACGCGATGCTCCTGATGCGCGCCCTGCAGGACCAGGGCGTGCGCGTCCCGGACGACACCGCCGTCGTCGGCGCCGACGACCTCATGCTCGGCCGGCTCCTGCGCCCCCGCCTGAGCAGCATAAGGATCGAGCTGCCGTCGGGCCGCGGCCTCGCCGAGCTCGTCGACCGCGCGGTCCGCGAGCCCGGCGCGCGGCCGGAGGTCCACGACGTGCTCGGTGCGAGCGTGGTGCACCGCGAGTCGAGCTGAGCACCACCCCCTGCCGCGGGGCTACTGGCCCTGGCCGCCCTCCTTGGCCTGCTGCTCGGCCACCGACTTGCGCACCTCGTCCATGTCGAGCTTGCGGGCCTGCCCGATGACGTCCGTGAGCGCGGACTCCGGCAGGGCGCCCGGCTGCGCGAACACCGCGACCTGATCGCGGACGATCATCAGCGTCGGGATGGACTGGATGCCGAAGGCGGCCGCGAGCTCCGGCTGGGCCTCCGTGTCGACCTTGCCGAACAGCAGGTCGGGGTTTTCCTCCGCGGCCTTCTCGTAGACCGGCGCGAACTGGCGGCACGGCCCGCACCAGGACGCCCAGAAGTCGATCAGGACGAAGTCGTTCTCCGTCATCGTCCGGTCGAAGTTTTCCTTCGTGAGCTCCACGGTCGTGCTGCTCATGGTGATTCTCTCTTCCTGATGTGGGCGAAGCCGTCGTGCACAACGGCCGCGGCGGCGGCCGTATTCCGCGCGCGTACCCGTGTGGCCACGCCGCACACCTGGTACCAGACTGTCCCCATGACGCAATCCACCGACGCCACGGGCGGCACACAGGCAATCACGTACGACGTCGTGGTCATCGGCGCGGGACCGGTGGGCGAGAACGTCGCCGACCGGGCGCGCGCGGCGGGCCTGAGCGCGGCGATCGTGGAGAGCGAGCTCGTCGGCGGTGAGTGCTCGTACTGGGCGTGCATGCCCAGCAAGGCGCTGCTCCGGCCCGCCGTGGCCCGCGCCGACGCCCGCCGCGTGCCGGGCCTCGAGCAGCTCGTCCAGGGCCCGCTCGACGCGCCCGCGGTCCTCGCGCACCGCGACGACTACGCCTCCCACTGGAAGGACGACGGGCAGGTCGGCTGGCTGGACTCGATCGGCGTGGACCTGTACCGGGGGCAGGGGCGGCTCGCCGGGACGCGCCGCGTCACCGTCACCGGCCCTGACGGGTCCGTCGTCGTGCTCGACGCACGGCACGCCGTGGCCGTCTCCACCGGCAGCCGCGCCGTCGTCCCCGACCTGCCCGGCGTCGCCGACGCCAGGCCCTGGACGAGCCGGGAGGCGACCAGCGCGGACCACGTGCCCGGACGGCTCGTCGTGGTGGGCGGCGGCGTCGTCGGTGTGGAGATGGCCACGGCCTGGCAGGCCCTCGGCTCCCAGGTGACGCTGCTCGTGCGCGGCGGGGGACCGCTGCCGAAGATGGAGCCGTTCGCCGGTGAGCTGGTGGCCGACGCGCTGCGCGAGGCGGGCGCCGACGTCCGCACGCACACCTCGGTGAGCGCTGTGCGCCGCCAGGGCGCCACCGTCACCGTCGAGCTCGACGGCGGCGGCACGGTCGAGGCCGACGAGATCCTCTTCGCGACCGGCCGCGCGCCCCGCACCGACGACCTGGGCCTCGAGACGGTCGGCCTCGAACCCGGCGCGTGGCTGCCCGTCGACGACAGCTGCAAGGTCGAGGGCAGCGACTGGCTGTACGCGGTGGGCGACGTGAACCGGCGCGCGCTGCTCACGCACCAGGGCAAGTACCAGGCCCGTATCGCGGGTGCCGCGATCGCCGCCCGCGCCCAGGGCGTCCCGCTCCTGGAGACCGACCGCTGGGGCGCCCACGCGGCCACCGCCGACCACGCCGCGGTCCCGCAGGTCGTCTTCACCGACCCCGAGGCCGCGTCGGCGGGCCTCACCCTCGCCGCCGCCGAGGCCGCGGGGCACCGCGTCCGCGCCGTCGACTACGACCTGGCGTCCGTGGCGGGCGCGGGCCTGTACGCCGACGGCTACCGCGGCCGCGCCCGCATGGTCGTCGACCTGGACCGCGAGGTCCTCCTCGGCGTCACCTTCGTCGGCCCCGGCGTCAGCGAGCTCATCCACTCGGCCACGGTCGCCGTCGCGGGCGAGGTGCCCATCGACTGCCTGTGGCACGCGGTGCCCGCGTACCCGACGATCAGCGAGGTGTGGCTGCGGCTCCTGGAGACGTACCGGGGCTGACGCGGAGACGTACCGGGGTTGACGCGGCGTCAGGTCCCGCTCCCCGCCCGTCCGCTGACCGATCCGATCAAGCCGTGTCATGGCCGGATGCGGTGGTGGGCGGCCGCTGACGGTGATGTTCTCGCCGATACTGGTCCCGGCCGGGTGAGCGGTACGACGGAGAGCGGGGGCACGGTGGATCCCATATCGCTGGGGATGGTCACGGCGACGCTGGCGGCGGTGGGATCCGGGATGGCCAACGAGGCGGGGAAGCAGCTCTACACGCTCGTCGGCGGCCTCTTCGGGACGGACACCCGGGCACCGGACCGCTCCGCCGGACTCACCGCCCTGGCGCCGGAACTGCTCGCGGCGGCGCGCCAGGACCCGGTGGTGGCCGGACGCCTCGCCGAACTCGGGCGCCTCGCGGACCAGGCGCTGCGGCGGCCCGCAGCGCTCTCCGTGCCCCAACTGCCCGTGCCGGTACGGCAGTTCGTCGACCGTCAGGAGCCGCTGCGGCGGCTGCGCCGCGAGGCGGCCCGCAAGCACGACGGCCGTCCGCGCCGGGTCCTGCTGTACGGACCCGAAGGAATCGGCACCACGGGGCTCGCCGTGCGGTTCGGCGCGGGCGAGGAGGACCGCTTCCCCGACGGGCGCCTGTACGTCGACCTCGCCGGTGGACCCGCGGGCGCGGGGCTCGACGCCGAGGCGGCCCTGCGGACGGCCCTGCGGGGCCTGGGTGTCGACGGCCGAGACATCCCGCCGGGGCCCGGGGACCGGGCCGCGCTGTTCCAGCGCCTGCTCGCGGGGCGGCGGCTGCTCCTCGTCCTCGACCACGCCCGGTCGGCCGCGCAGGTCGGCCCGCTGCTGCCGTCCGCGTCCGGTGTCTTCACCCTCGTCGTCGCCCACCGCCGCCTGGTGGGCCTGGACGCCGAACCCGTCGAGGTCACCCCGCTCTCCCGCCGCCACGCGAAGCAGCTGCTCACCGAGGCGGCGGGCAAGGAAGCGGTGGACTGGCTCGGCCCCGCCCTGCCGCCCACGCTGTCCCGGTGCGCCGGATCTCCGTACGCCCTGTGGGCCACGGCGGCCCTCCTGTCCGACGACACCGCGTCCGGGAGAACTTCCGGGACGACTTCCGGGAGGACTTCTGTGCAGGGCGACGGCTCCCCGAGTACCGACCAGGCCGTCCTCGACGGCCTCTACGACGCCCTGGACCCCGACCTCGCCCGCCTGTACCGCCGTGCCGCGCTGTGGCCCTGGCCCGCGTTCACCGCCGGGCCCGCCGCCGCGGCCGCCGAGCTGGACGAGGGCGTCACGGCCGGGCTCCTGGACCGCCTCGTGGAGCGCAGACTCCTGGAACAGGCCGGTGCGGGCCGCTACCGCTACCGGCCCTCCGTACGCGGCCACGCGGAGCGGGCGGCGGCCCGCGAGGACGGCCTCGCCGGGTGCGCGCGGGCCGTGGAGCGCGCCGTCCAGTGGTATCTGCGGTTCGCCGTGCAAGCCGACCTGGACGCGCTGCCGGAGCGCTGGCACGTGGCGGCGGCCTTCGCGCAGGCCGTACCGGGAACGTACCCGAGCAGGGGCGCGGCCCTCGCGGCGCTCGTCGACGAGCTCGGCAACCTGGTCCAAGCCGTGCTCGCCGCCCGGGAGTTCGGCTTCGGGGACACCGCCTGCACGCTGATGGAGGCGCTGTGGGCGGTGCAGCTCAAGGCCGGGCGGCACGAGGCGCTGCTGCCCGCGCTGCGGGCGGCGGCGGAGGTCGCCGACACGGTGTGCCCGGGCACGAGGACGGCCGGGCGCATGCACACGTACCTGGCGTCCGCCCTCATCGAGACCCTCGACTTCGACGAGGCGGCGCGCGAGGCCACCGCGGCCCGCACCGCCGAGCGGCTCGCGGGACACCTGCGGGGCGAGGCCACGGCGGTCGAGACGCTGGGCCGCGTCGAGCTCGCCCGCTGGGGTTTCCGGGAGGCCGACGAGCTGTTCGCCGAGTCGGGGCGCATCGCCGACGGCATCGGCCCCGACGACGACGGCCACGCCGATCTGCCGCGCATCCGCGCCCTGCTGCGGCGCTTCCGTGGCCGCGCCCAGCGCGGCATCGCCCTGCGCGAGGGGCTTGCCCTGGACGGGGCCGAAGGGCTGCTGCGGGAGGCGGTGCGGTTCTTCGACGACAGCGGCGAGCCGTACAACGCGGCCCGTGCGCGGACCGACCTCGCCGAGCTGTACGTCCTCAGCGGCCGCCGCGAGGCCGCGGGGCCCCTCATCGACTGGGCCGTCGAGGCGCTCACCAGCGAGGGGGCCCACTACCACGTGGCGTATCTGCGGGCGCTGCGCGACGGGGACGTCAGCGGGCCGGGGGACCGGCGGGAGTGACGGGACCGGCGGGACCCGGGGGAGTGACCGGATCCGCGGGAGTGACGGGGTCCGCGGCGACGGGTGTGACCGACACCGTGTGCGCGGTGTCGCCGGTCCACACCGTCAGGCCGCCCGCCAGTTCCTCCGGCCCCTTGCCGGACGCGAGCCACGCGAACAGGGCCGAGGCGCACGCGGCCGGGTCCGCCGCCCCCGGCCCCGAGGCCAGGCGCAACAGGCGGCCGTCGCGGGTGCGGACGGTGCACTCGCCGGGCCCCGTGATGTACGCGGCGAGGCCGCAGTGCGGATGCCGCTCCAGGACGTCCGCGGCCCACGCGGCGGGCGGGCCGAGCCGCGGGTCGTCCGGCGCGCCCTCGCGCAGGATCACGTCGGCGACGGTGAGCCGGCGCGGGTCCAGGGTGTCCTCGTGCACCGCGGTGTGCGCCTGGCCCTCGGCGTCCGGTTCCTGCCGGGGGTCCGCGTAGCGGGCGACCGCGACCTCGCCCGCGCCGCGCAGCCGGGTGATGACACGGATGGGGGCGGTGCGCACGGGCGGCTGGTACGGCGGCAGCGGCAGCGGGTCGAGGAGCGCGGGCGCGGCGGGCTCCGCGAGGCCCATGAGCCCGTAGAACGTCCGCCGCAGCAGCTCGGCCGCGCGCCCCGGAGCGGACGAGGTCAGCTCCGCGGGGGCGGGGCCGGAGCCGGGGGCGGGGCCGGGTGCCGTGCCGTGCCGGTCGAGGGCCGCGTCCAGCTGCGGGCGCAGCGGGCGGTACGGGTCGAGCCGGGGTGCTCCCCGGACGAAGGCGGCGACCGGTGAGTCCTCGCCGAGGCCGCGCGTGTCGGCGGAGCCGAGCACGACCGGCGTGCCGAGGGCCGCGCTGTAGTACGACACGGACCCGAAGTCGCCGAGCGTCAGGTCGGCGGCGACGAGCGCCTGCCGCCAGCCGTGCAGCGGGTCGACGAGCGTGAGCCCGCCCCGGGACGCGCGGTCGAGTCACATCCTGATCTGACCGGGGCCGTGGCCGTGCCAGATGTTGGGGTGCAGGACCGCGGCGACGCGGTACTCGTCCGCGGGCAGCTCGGCCGTGAGGCGCGGAAGGAGCGAGGGCAGTACGTCGTCGCCGCCGTCACCGAAGAGCGACTCCGGGTTCCAGGTGGAGTTCAGCAGGACGAGCCGCTGCCCGCGCCGCACCCCGAGCGCGCGGCGGAACCGCTCCCGGTACGGCCGGGCGGCGAGCAGCCGGTCGAAGCACGGGTCCCCGCCGAGCACGGCGGCCGGCGCGGCCTCGGGGCAGGCGGCCCGCAGCCGCTCGACCTGCTCGGGGTGCGAGAGGACCAGGGCGTCCACGAACGGCACCCCGTCCGCAAGCAGCCACTCCGCCGAAAGCCCGAACACCGGGCTCGGCTCGGCTCGGCTCGGCTCGGCTCGGCTCGGCTCGGCTCGGCTCGGCTCGGCTC
>NZ_JBHYJH010000278.1:7219-7858 GCF_042740445.1 Streptomyces sp. NPDC059003
GGCCAGCCTTTTATTGTAGCCAACGCCGTGCGACAGGACCGCCAAGTGCCCTGCGTACGAAGCGAGTTGGCCGCCGAAGCTGGCGGAGAGCGCCAGGTCGACGGGGGTGCGCAGGGCCTGGTCCCACGGCAGGACGGGGACGGCGACGTCCCGCAGGAGTTCGGTGATCCCGGCCTGGAAGGGGGAGGAGCCGGTGCAGGTGGCCAGGAGCTGGACGCGCAGGTCGTCACGGAACAGCGGCACGACGTCGAGCAGGCGGGTCGCCGACGTGACGTTGTGGACGATCAGGAGCACCTTGTGGGTCCGCCCCCGCGTCGCCCACCGCCGGGCCTCGGCCCCGACCGGTACGCGTATCCACTCCTCCCGCCCCTCGAGCACCCCGTCCCCTCTCGGCTCCCCGCGGCCCGCGGCCGACGCAGGCTCGCAACGATAACCGCGAGCACTGCCCCGCCTGGGCGTGGGGCGCCCGGCCCTACGACCGCTCCCGCGCCTCCCTCCGATGCGCCTCCCGTCGCGGCGTGTCCCGTCGTTGCGCCTCCCGTCCGGGCGGGCCCCGCCGGGCCGCCGCCCGCGACTTCCTCAGCGCCGCCAGCTCGTTCTCGCCCTTGCCGCCCCAGACGCCGGAGGTCTGCCCGGACC
>NZ_JBHYJH010000279.1:0-7840 GCF_042740445.1 Streptomyces sp. NPDC059003
CACACAAGCGGAGTGCGACCCGACACGGCTGGTCATGGGAGGGCGGGCGGGAAGTTGCCGCCGCGGTAGCGGTGGCGCCTGGGCACAGGGGCGGTAGGTACTGGGAGGGCGGGCGGGGAGAAGCCGCCGCGGTAGCGGCGGGACCTGCACACAGGTGGGGTGCAACCCGAGACGGCTGGTCATGGGAGGGCGGGCGGGAAGTTGCCGTCGCGTTAGCGGCGGGGGCTGGGCGCACGGGCGGTGCGTCGGGGGAGGAGCCGTGGCGGCGGGGGCTGGGTGCGTGGGTGGTCGGTGTCGGGAGGGTGGGTGGGGAGTTGTCGGTGCCGTGGCAGGGGGGCTTGGCGTAGGGGGCTGGGTGGGGAGGGGTTAGGGGTGTGTTGCTCTGAGGGCCTCGCGGCACGTCGCGTCGGCGTGGCGGGTTGTTTCCGGGAGGCGGTAGCGCGGTGTCAGGTGGAGCGTTTGGGCCCGCGCCGTCGCGAGGCTCACGCGGTGGCCCACCGAGACGAACACCGGCTTCACCCCGGACCGCGTCCGCACCGCGCTGCCCACCTCCTCCGCCCCGTCGAGCAGCGGGGCCACACTGCCGCGTACGGCGCCGGGCGCCTCGTACGAGAACGTGAAGGGGTTCTTGGCGACGCCGATCGTGGGGCGGCCCGTGAGGACGCCGAGATGGCTCGCGAGCCCGAAGCGGCGCGGGTGTGCGACACCGTAGCCGTCGCACACGATGAGGCCGGGGTCGACGGTGAGCGCGTCGAGGGCGGCGAGCACGGCCGGGATCTCCCGGAACGCCAACAGACCCGGCACGTAAGGAAACGCGACCCGGCCGACCGCCGTCGCCTCCTCGACGACGTCGAGCCCGGCCGCGTCCAGGACGACGACGGCCGCGGCGACCACGTCCCGCTCGTCGTCGTACGCGACGTCCACGCCCGTGACATGCCCCGTGCCGGGCGCCGGTCCCGGCTCGTCGAGGATCACCCGGGTGCGCAGGGCGTCCTGGACGGCCCGCGCGGCGGCCTCGTCGGCGGGCCAGTCGGCAGGCACGGTCACGGACGCGGCGTTCGCAAGGTGCTTCGGTGTGTTCATCGTGCCCTCAGCGTAGGCGGGCCCCGTACCACCCCTCCCCCGGCCCCCGCCCGTTCTGCAAGGTTTCCGCAAGCCCCGGGCAAGCCTTCCGTCCGCGCCGCCGGGCATCCCCCCGACGCACGGTCACCTCCACATCCATGGCCTGTGCATGTCCATCACATCCACCCGGGGGGTTATCCCATGGAATCCGACCACGCCTTATCGGCGACAACGACGGTGACAACGACGGCGGCGCCGCCCGCGACCGGCCGGGCCGCGCAGTGGCTGACGCTGCCGGGGTGCAAGCGCGTCCTGGTCGTCGTGCACACCGAGGTGTACGGGAACCGGCTCGCGGACGTACTGCCGCTGCTGGAGTCCGATCTGCGGGTCCAGGTCGACTTCACCGTCGCCCCGCACGCGTTCAACTCCGGGGCGACCCGCTCCCTGAGGGCGCTGGGCTGCACCGTACTGCCGTGGCAGGAGGCACTGCGCGGCTCCTTCGACCTGGTGCTCGCCGCCGGTTCGCAGGGCGTGGACCGGCTGCGCGGCCCGCTGGTGCGGCTGCCGCACGGCGCCGGGCACATGAAGCTGTCGCGGCTTCAGGACGACCGGGAGCCGGGGGCGCCGCGCACGGTGGGGGGTCTCGGGCCGCAGTACCTGATGCGGGACGGGAAGGTCGTACCGACCGCCCTCGCGCTCGCGCACCGCGACGACCTGGGGACCCTCGAGCGGCACTGCCCGCAGGCGCTGCCCGTCGCGGAGGTGGTGGGCGACGCCGCGTACGACCGGATCGTGGCGAGCCTGCCGCTGCGGCGGCGCTACCGCGCGGCGCTCGGTCTGCAGCGCGGCCGCAAGCTGCTGCTCGTCAGCTCCACGTGGGGTCCCGGCTCGGCGTTCAACCGGTTCGACGCGCTGCTGCCCCGGCTGCTCACCGAACTGCCGCGCGAGGAGTACCTCGTCGCCGTCCTGGTGCACCCCAACGTCTGGGCCGGGCACGGCGACTGGCAGGTCAGGTCCTGGCTGGCCGCGGCGCGGCGGCACGGCATCCTCGTGCTGCCGCCGGAGGCGGACTGGCGCGCTCCGCTGATCGCCGCGGACTGGGTGATCGGCGACCACGGCTCGGTCACGCTGTACGCCACGCTGACCCGCGCCGCCCTGCTCCTGGCCCGGTTCCCCGAGGCGGACGTCAACCCGGAGTCGCCGGGCGCCGAGCTCGCCCGTACGGCCCCGGCCCTGTCGTTCGCGCGGCCCCTGCCGGAGCAACTGGCGTACGCGCGCGCCGAGTACCCGGCGCGGGAGTACGCGCGCATCGGCCGCCGCATCTCCTCGGAGCCGGGCCGCTTCGGCCGCAACGTGCGGCGCCTGATGTACCGCGTCCTCGGCCTCGGCGAGCCCGCCTACGAGCCGTCCCTTCCGCCGCTGCCGGTGCCGCCGCGCCGCCGGTCCGGCGCCGGACGGGACGAGGTACCGGCGTGAGCGGGCCCGTCCTCGTCTGCTTCGACGGCGCCGACGTCGACGAGACCTGGCGGCAGTGCGCCGATGTCCTGTACGGCAGCTGTCCGTACCGGCCCGCCGAGGTGCCGGTGGTCGCCGGGCGGCTGCTGCGGCGGTATCCGGGGTGCTCGCTGGTGGTGGTGCGGGCCCGGGGCGGCGGCTGTGTCGCCGTGCCGCGCGGGGGCGCGGCGGCGGACGTGCCGGCAGGTGCCGGTCGGGCGGGTGGTGAAGGGCTGCTCGCGTTCGCCGTCGACGCGTACGCGCGCCTGGTCGAGGGGGATCAGGGGGCTTCCGGTGGCGGCGTGAGGTGTCTGAGGCGGCGGGCGAGCCGGTCCGCGTCGGGCGCCGCCACGGAGGTGTAGCGGTCCAGGGACTGCTCGTACCGGCGGCGGGCCTCGGCCAGGTCCTCGCGGGCCTCGGCGCTCTCGCCGAGCAGTTCGAGGACCCGGCCCTGCCAGTGGACGGAGCCCGTCGCCCGGAACTCAGCGAGGGCCGCGAGCAGGTGGTCCTCGCCGGTGCCGCGCTCGCCGCCGCCCAGGCGGGTGCGGGCCTGGCCGACGAAGGCGAGGGCGCGGGCGGCGTCGTAGGGGTCGTTCTCGGCGAGCAGGTCGACGCGGGCGCGGACGAGCCACGGCAGGGCGTCGGCGGGACGGTCCGCGGCCAGGGCGACGTCGCCGAGGCAGATCCGGGTGAGCGCGGTGCCGCGCCGGTAGCCGATCGACTCCCGCAGGGCCAGGGCTTGTTCGAAGTGCTCGGCGGCCTCGGCGAGGCGTCCCGCGAGCCGGTGCGACTGGCCGATCCCGTGCAGGGCCTGCGCCTCGGCGCGGCGGGCGGCGGCGAGCGCGGCGGAGTCCGGCACGGCGTCACCGGCCAGGCGTGCCACGTCCTCGCGGGCGGCGGCGAGGGCCTGCCGGAACCAGGCGATCGCCTCGTCGTGGCGGCCCACGTTGCGCAGGCCCGCGCCGCCGGAGGTGAGCATGCGGCTCTCGCCCGCGCGGTCGCCCACCCTGCGGGCCGCCGCGAGTCCCCGCTCGTGGGCCTCGATCCACAGGTCGTACGGGCGCAGGCGCAGGAACATGGGCCACAGCGCGTCGGCGAGCTGCCAGACGCTGCGGTGCAGGCCCTTGGCGTCGGCGGCGCGCAGGACGGCCATCAGCTGGGTGCGTTCGGCGTCGAGCCAGTGCAGGGCGCCCGGCGCGTCGGTGAACGGCGGCGCCACCACGACGGGTTGGTCGTAGTCGCGGCGCAGGGTGCGGTGGCTGGGGCTCAGCAGGGCCTCGGCGGCGGTCGCGGCGGCGAGGTGGAAGTCGACGACGCGGCGCACGGTCGCGGTCGCGTCGCGTGCCGTCTGCGCGCTCTCGGCGAGGCGGGCGGCGTGCGCCCGGACGAGGTCGTGGAAGCGGTACCGGGCGAGGCCGGTGCGCGGGTCGGGGCCCAGGTCCTCCAGGAGGTTCACCTCGGCCAGCTCGTCGAGCACCCGGTCGGCGTCGTGCACGGACACCGTGCAGGCGGCCGCCGCCACGGGCGCGGTGAGCACGGGGACCGGGGCGAGGCCGAGGCAGCGGTAGCAGTGGGCGAGTTCGGGGTCCAGGTGGCGGTACGAGGCGTCGAGGGCGCCGCGCACGGCGTACTCGCCCTCGATCCGCAGGGCGTCGAGGGCCGGGGCGGCGCCGCGGGCCAGGGCGCCCGCCATCGCCGCGAGGGGCTGGCGCGGCCGCGCCGCCATCCGTGCGGCGGCCACGCAGACGGCGAGCGGCAGGCCCGCGCAGGCCGTCGCGACCCGCAGCGCCGCCTCGGGCTCGCGGGTCACCCGGTCGGCGCCGACCCTGCGGCTCAGGAGCCGTACGGCGTCCCGCGCGTCCAGGACGTCGAGCGGGTGGAACGCCGCGCCGTCCATGCCGAGCCCGGTCAGGCGCCCCCTGCTGGTCACGACGGTGAGCGCGCCGTGCGTCCCCGGCAGCAGGGGGCGGACCTGGGCGGCGCTCAGCGCGTTGTCGAGGAGGACGGCGACGCGCGCGTCGGCCGTGGCGGTGCGCCACAGCGCGGCGCGTTCGTGGAGCTCCGCGGGGGGCTGGTCGTGCCCGAGCGCGCGCAGGAACTCGCCGAGGAGCTCGTTCGGCCGCGCCGGGCCCTCGTCGGAGTGGCCGCGCAGGTCCGCGTACAGCTGCCCGTCGGGGAAGGCGTCGGCGTGGGAGAGCAGCCAGCGGCGGGCGAGCGCGGTCTTGCCGACGCCCGCGGGGCCGCTGATCACGACGATCCGCGGGGCGTGGCCCGCGGCTCCCACAAGCCGGTCGAGCTCGGCGAGCTCGGTGCTGCGGTTGGTGAAGTGGGCGGGTACGGGCGGGAGTTGGCGGGGGGTTACGACGGGACGGGCCTGCGGGGCGGTGTGGATGTGTACGCCGCCGTGGATGCCGTGGGCCTGGACGACGTGGCCCTCGATGGTGGCGGCGCCGCTGATGGTGTTGGCGGTGTTGGCGGTGTCGGCGGCATCGGTCTCCGACGGCGCGGCCGCATGGGTCTCCGACGGCGCGTACGCACCGGCCCCGGCACCCGCGTCCGGATCCGCGCCCTTGTCCGTCGCTGCGTCCGCACTCATCCCTGCGTCCGCACCCACCCCCGCGTCCGCAGCCATCCCCGCGTCCGCACCCGTCTCCGCGTCCGCACCCGCGTCAGCGCCAGCGCCAGCGCCAGCGCCAGCACCGGCCCCTGCACCCGCACCCGCACCCGCACCCGCCAGCCACTGCCCCAAGCGCCGTGCCAGCAGGGGCCGGTCCGCGGCCTGTTCCGCGAGGGCCCGCGCCAAGCGGGGCGTGGCGTCGGGGCCCTGTCCCTCGGGGTCCGCCGCCCAGGCGTGGACCAGGTCGGCGACCGCGGGCCCGGCGGCGGTCCGGACGGCGTCGTACAGCGCGTCGCGGGAACGCGGCAGGGCGGCGGCCCGCGACAGGGCGGCCATCAGTGCGACGGCCGTCACCTGCTCCATTCCGCCGCCCTTTCCCCGCTTCTCCAAAGCCGTACAGCGGTGCCGTTGCCGCTTCAGCGTCTTACCCCGTTCACACCCGGTCGAATACCTAAGCGAACCGCACACTCAAGCCAAAACAAGCCAATAAAAACAGCCCCATCGCAGCACTATGGGAACGATATTGATCGCGTGCGATTCTTTAACGCCTCGCGTACGAATAAAAAGCGCCACGCGCACCACACCGGAGCGCGAGCCGACCTGCGCAGCACGATCTGCGGAACATCACGATCTGCGGAACATCGGGAGGCACTGGTGGACTTGGGGATCCGTGTCCTGGGGCCCGTCGAACTGCGCCGCGACGGGCGCGGCGACGCCCTGGGGTCGGCGAAGGAACGCCTCGTCCTCGCCGCGCTCGCCCTCGACGCGGGCCGCCCGGTCTCGCTGGACACCCTCATCCGCCGCCTGTGGGACGACGCGCCGCCCGCCAAACCGCGCGCCAGCGTGCACGCGTACGCGGCACGGCTCCGCCGCAGACTCCGCGCCGCGGACGGGGACGGCGGGGCGCTCCTCGTCCAGCAGGCGCACACGTACACGCTCGCCGTCCGCCCCGAGCAGGTCGACTGCCACCGCTTCCACGACCTCGCCCACCACGCGCGGGCGCTGACCGACAGCGGTGACGACGCCCAGGCCCTTGAGCTGCTGCGGGAGGCCGAGGCGCTGTGGCGCGGCGAGCCGCTCGCGGGGCTTCCCGGCCTGTGGGCGGAGCACGTGCGCGCGGGCCTGGAGGAGAAGCTGCTCGCCGCCCGGCTCACCCGGTTCGGCATCGAGCTGCGCCGGGGCCGCTTCGCCGAGCTGGTGCCCGAGGTGGGCGCGCTCCTCGACCAGTATCCGAGCGACGAGACGCTCGCCTGCCAGCTGATGACCGCGGCCTACGGCTGCGGGCGGCAGACCGACGCCCTGCGTGTGTACGACACCGTCCGCCGCCATCTGCGCGAGCACCTCGGCACCGACCCGGGCGAGGCCCTGAGCAGGTTGCACCGCCTGGTCCTCAACGGCGCGCCGGTGCACGAGCTCGTCCCCCTGCCCGAGCCCGCCGTCGCCGCACCCCGCACCCTGCCGAGCCACCCCGAACTCGTCGGCCGCGAGGACGAGCTGGCTTCGCTGCTGCGGGCCGCGGGGGCGCCGGAGCCCGGTACGCCCGGCGCTCCCCGCGGCGCGGTCATCGCCCTCCAGGCGATCTCCGGCATGGCGGGCGTCGGCAAGTCCCTGCTCGCCCTGCACGCCGCGCGCCACCTCGGGCCGCGCTTCCCGGACGGGGCGATCCACCTCGACCTGCGCGCCCACTCCCCCGGACAGCTGCCGCTGACCCCCGAGGCCGCGCTCACCGCGCTCCTGCGGGTCCTCGGCGTCCCGGCCGGCGCCCTGCCCGACTCCCTGGACGAACTCGTCGGCCTGTGGCGCACGTTGCTCAGCGCCCGGCGCGCCGTCATCGTCCTCGACGACGCCGCGGGCCCCGAGCAGCTGCGGCCCCTGCTGCCCGGCGCCTCGCCCTCGCTCGTCATCATCACGAGCCGCCGCCGGATCACCGGCCTGCCGGGCGTCCGGCCACTCCTCCTCGACGTGCTGCCGCCCGACGACGCCGTCACCCTCTTCCGGCGGCTCGCCGGGCCCGAGCGCACCGAGCGCGCGGGCGACGTCGCGGACATCGTCCGGCTCTGCGGCTATCTGCCCCTCGGGGTCGAGCTCGCCGCCGGGCGCCTCGCGTCGCGGCCCGCCTGGACCACCGGCACGCTGCTGCACCGGCTGACCCACGGGCACGGGCGCCTCGCGGAGATCCGGGACGGGTGCCGCGAGATCGCCCTCGCCTTCGAAGTGTCGTACATGACACTGACGACCGAAGAGCGCACGGTCTTCCGGAGACTCGGCCTCCAACTCGGTCCGGATTTTGAACCGTTCGCGACGGCGGCGCTCGCGGATCTTCCCGTGGCGCGTACGGAGCGCGTCCTCGAAAGTCTTCTGGACGCCCATCTCATTCAAGAACCGAAGCCCGAGCGCTACACCTTCCACGATCTGCTCGGTGAATATGCGCGCACGCTTTCACTGTCCGAAGATCCGGCCGACGAGCGGCAGTCCGCGATTCTCCGGTTGATCGATTTCTATGTCGTCGCGGCCGACGCCGCCGACCGGCTCGTCTATCCCCGCCACGCCCGCCCCGACCTGCCGCGGCCCGCCCGCGCCGCGGCGGCGCCGCCCTGGCCGGGGGCCGCCGCCGCGCGCGGCTGGCTCGTCGCGGAGCGCGCGGGCCTGATCGCCGCGGAGCGGCAC
>NZ_JBHYJH010000280.1:0-7785 GCF_042740445.1 Streptomyces sp. NPDC059003
GGATCACGTGATCCGGCGGCCCCCGGCCGCTTCCCGCGCCGTCCTGGTCAGCCGTCGCCGCCCCAGGTGACCGGCAGTTCGTGGACGCCGTAGTGGAGCATGTCGGAGCGCAGCGGGACGCTCGCCGCGTCGGCGGCAAGGCGCAGGTCGGGGAAGCGGTCGAAGAGAGCGGGCAGTGCGGTACGCAGGATGCCGCGCGCCAGGTGCTGGCCGATGCACTGGTGCTCGCCGTGCCCGAAGGCCACGTGGCCCTGCGTGGCGGCGGTGATGTCCAGCCGGTCGGGCGTACCGAAGTGCGCGGGATCCCGGTTCGCGGCGGGGAGCAGCGCGACGACGGTGTCACCGGCCTTGATGTGCACGCCGTTCAGCTCGACGTCCTCCAGCGCGGCACGGCTCGCCCCCAGGTGCGAGATGGTCAGGTAGCGCAGCAGCTCCTCGACCGCGTTGTCGGCCAGTTCGGGGCGGGCTTGCAGGGCGGCCAGCTGGTCGGGGTGGGACAGCAGCGCGAACGTGCCGAGGGCGAGCATGTTGGCCGTGGTGTCGAAACCGCCGCCGAGCAGCGCCCAGGCGATGTTCACGAGCTCCTCGTCGGTGAGGCCGTCATCACCGGCCAGCTCGCTCAGCAGGTCCGTGCCGGGCGCGGCACGCTTCGCCGCGATCAGCTCCTGCAGGGTCTCGGCGATGACCGTGCACGCGGTGATCAGCTCCTCGACCGGGTACGACATCCGGGACAGCACCGCAAGGTGCTCGCGGAGCGGTTCGCGGACGCCGTCGGGCACCCCGAGCATCTCGCACATCACCTGGACCGCGAGCGGCTCGGCAAAGACGCCCACCAGGTCCGCGGGCCGCCCGGCGCGCTCCAGCGCGTCGAGGTGCCGCTCCGTCAGCCGGGTGATCATCGGGGACAGGCCGGCGATCGCCCGCATGGTGAACGACCGGGTCAGGCGCCGCCGGTAGCGCGAGTGGTCGGGCTGGTCCATCTTGATGAAGGCGCCCGGCGCGGCGGGCGCCGGACGGTACTCGGTCATCGGGAACGGCGGCGGGATGGGCAGGCCGATCAATTCGTTGCGGTGGCTGAACCGCCGGTCGCTCAGCACAGCGCGGACGTCGGAGAGCCGGGTGACCAGCCACCCGTCGCCGTCACCCGGCGCAAGGGTCAGCTTCAGCGGCGCGACCGGGCAGGTCTCGCGCAGCTGGGCGTATTCGGCGGGCGGGTCGAAGGGGCACGTCCGCGCCGTGGACAGGGTGGTCATGAGGCCTCCAAGGACGCGGTGCGCATCCGCTGCTCGATCGCGTCGGCGGCCCGCACCGCTCCGCCCGCCGCGCGGATGTGACGTTGCATCTGCCCTGCGCGCTCGCGCATCCCGGCGTCGCCCGCGACCTTCTCCACAGCCGCCCGCAGCATCTCCACGGACGTGTCCTCGCGCTGCACCACCAGGGCCAGGCCCAGTTCGGTCAGCCGCTTGGCGTTGATGTGCTGTTCCGGGTGGTGCGGCACGGCGACCATGGGCACGCCGGCCCGCAGCGACTCAAGGACGCTCCCCATCCCCGACTGGCACAGGAAGACCGAGGTGTGCCGCAGGACGTCGGCGAGCGGGACCCAGGCGTGCGCCTCCACGTGGGGCGGCAGCGGGCCCAGCTCGTCCGGGGAGATCCGGCCGCCGAGCGCGAACACCGTGTGCCACGGCAGCTCGGCGAAGGCCTCGACGCAGCGCCGGAAGAAGTCGGGCTGGTTGTTGACGGTGGTGCCGAGCGAGACGAGCAGCACCGGCCTGCCGTCCGCCGGCGGCTGCCACTGCGTGCCGCCGGCCTCCCCGGCCGTCGGCCCGACGAACAAATGCCGTTCGTCGAAGGTGTCGGCGGCGAACTGGAACTCCTTCGGCACGAACGCGACCGTGAACTCCTCGCGCCCGAAGAAGAGCTCGGCCTGGCGCTCCTCCGGCAGCCCGGTACCGGCTGCGATCTGCCGCAGCCGGTCACCGAACTCGACGATCGCCGGGTGCTCCCTGTCGATCTGTCCGGCGAACTCCTGGTGCTGCTCGCCGAGGTTGTAGTGCTCGTTCGAGATGAACGTCGGCGACAGCTGAACGGTCGGCCGGTCCCAGCGGATGGCCAGCAGGCGCCCGGTCAGCCAGAGCGTGGTGTCGTACGCGATCACGTCCGGCGCCCCGTCCGTGAAGCCTTCCTCGATCGCCGGGAGCACGGCCATGCTCGCCTTGAGGCTCTTGAGCGGAGCCCGCGCACATTCGTCGGCATCGACGATGTCCGGGGGCGGATCGGAGGAGAGCGGCGGGTCGTACAGCAGGGCCCGCGCGCCGGTCGCACGGACCCGGGGCAGGAACTCCTCGGTGGCGAAGCAGGTCACCCGGTGGCCGCGCGCGACGAGTTCGGCGACCACCGGGAGCACCGGCAGCATGTGCCCGTACGCCGGATAGGGCAGGAACGCGATGTGCCGGGGCTGCCGGTCAGCCGCGTCGGCGGGGAGCGTGCCGGTCATGACGCCGCGCACCGGGCCTCGATGGTGTCGGCGGCGAGCGCGGGCCCCTGCCGTGCCGCGATGCTCGCGGACAGCTCCCGCACCCGCCCGCGGGTCTGATCGTCCGCCGCGAGATCCAGCACCGCGGCACGCAGCCCCTCGGCGGTCAGCTCGTCGGGCGCGATGGCCCGGCCAAGACCCAGCTCGGTCAGCCGCCCGGCCACCACGTCCTGCTCGCCGGTGCGGGGCACGACGACCGGCGGCACACCGAAGGAGAGCGACTCCATGGTGCTGCCCATGCCCGCGTGCGACACGAAGGACGAGGCGTGCCGCAGGACCGCCGGCTGCGGCACCCAGGGGTGGGTCTCGACGTTCGACGGGAGCGGTCCGAGGTCGTCCGGGGTGACCAGGCCGCCCAGTGACATGACGACGTGCCAGGGCAGGTCGCCGAGTGCGGCGAGCGCGTCGCGGTAGAAGGCCGCCTGGTTCTCGTAGCCGAAGCTGCCGAGCGCGACGAGCGCCACCGGGCGGTCGTCGTCGGGCCGCTGCCAGCCGCCCTGCCGCGCCCGGTCGCCGATGCACGGCCCGACGAAGACGGTCCGCTCGTCGAACGTCTCGACGCCCGGCTGGAACTCCGGCGCCACGAAACACAGGGTCCGTTCCTCGGCGGCGCCCGTGAACTCCTCGTTGGACCAGTCGCCGAGCCCGTGCGCGTCCAGCGTGCCGCGCAGCAGCTCGCGGTGCTTGACCAGGGCCGGGTGCTCGGGGTCGGGCAGCGCCATGCTCGCGGCGAACTCGGCATACGGGTTGCACTTCTCGCTGACGGCGATCGTGGTCGCGCACAGCACCGAGGGCAGCCGCCACTTGCGTGCCAGCAGCCGGCCGGTCGCGTAGCCGAACGCGTCGTAGACCATGACGTCCGGGCGGTCGCCGTCGAGCCGCGCCGCCGCCTTGTCGAGCGGCGCCAGCGCCTCGGTCAGGTGGGTCACCGAGGCCTCGGCGATGTCGTCGGCGGTGACCTTCTGCGGGATGGCCACGGTGTTCCAGGCCTTCGGCACGACGGACTCGTACGTGAACACCTCGGCGCCGGTCGCGGCGACCGCTTCGGCGAACTGCTCGGCGACCACGTACGTCACCCGGTGGCCGCGGCGCACCAGTTCGGCGGTCACCGGCAGCGTCGGGTTCACATGGCCGTGTGCCGGATAGTTGAAGAACGCGATGTGCAGGCCGCTCATCGAAGTCCCGCCTTCTGTGTCGGTCCGGCTCCGGTCTGCTGGGCGTGTGCGGCGGCCTGCGCCTGCTGTGCGATCTTCATGACGTACTCGCCGTAGCCGGACTTGGCCATGCTCGCGCCGCGCCGGTGGCAGACCTCGGCGTCGACGAGGCCGCGGCGCAGCGCGATCTCCTCGATGCAGGCGATGCGCACCCCCTGGCGGCGCTCCAGCACCTGGACGTACTGGCTCGCGTCGAGCAGCGAGTCGTGGGTGCCGGTGTCCAGCCAGGCGAAGCCGTGGCCGAGGTCGATCACCTTGGCCTTGCCCTCCAGCTGGTAGGGCCGGATGACGTCGGTGATCTCCAGTTCGCCGCGCGCCGAGGGCGTCAGGTTCTTGGCGATGTCCAGCGCGCGGTTGTCGAAGAAGTACAGCCCGGTGATGGCGCGGTTGGTGCGCGGACGGGCCGGCTTCTCCTCGATGCTGACCAGCCGGCCCCGCTCGTCGACCTCACCCACGCCGTAGCGCTCCGGGTCGGAGACGGGGTAGCCGAACAGCACGCAGCCGTCCAGGTCGCGCCGGCTGTCCTGGAGGAACTCGGCCATGTGGGGGCCGTAGAAGATGTTGTCGCCGAGGATCAGCGCGATGGAGTCGTCGCCGGCGAAGTCCGCGCCGATGATGAACGCCTCGGGCAGGCCGCGTGGCTCGGGCTGGACGGCGTAGCTGAGCTCGAGGCCGAGTTCGGAGCCGTCACCGAGCAGACGCTGGAAGAGCGGCTGATCCTCGGCCGTCGATATGATCAGGATGTCCCGGATGTCCGCGAGCATGAGCACGGACAGCGGGTAGTAGATCATCGGCTTGTTGTAGACGGGCAGAAGCTGCTTGGAGACGGCATGGGTCACAGGGTGCAGGCGGGTGCCCGCGCCTCCCGCGAGGATGATGCCCTTCATGAGTGAGTCACTTCCGTAGCTGGCGCGTGGGCAGAGCTTGGCCGTTCGGTTCGACGCAGCAGGGACTCGACGGCGTCGGCGCCGCGCGCGGCGCCGCCCGCCCGGTGCACCTGACGGCGCATCGCGGCCACGGCTGTGGTGATGCGGGGGCTGGAGGTGACCTCGTCGACCGCGGCACGGAGCGCGGCCTCACCGGCCGCCCCCCGCGGCACGACCCGGCCCAGGTCGAGGCCGGCCGCCCGCCGGGCGATGACCCGCTGGTCGACGTGGTACGGCACGAGCACCATCGGGACCCCGTACGCGAGGGATTCCATGACGCTGCCCATGCCGGCGTGGGTGACGAACGCGGCGGCGTGCCGCAGCACCTCGGGATGCCGCAGCCACTGGTGGACTTCGACGTTCCCGGGCAGCGGGCCGAGCTCGGCCGCGGTGACGCGGTGGCCGAGGGTCACCACGACATGCCAGGGGGTCCCGGCGAGCGCCCGGATGCAGGAGCGCAGGAACGCCGCCTGGTCGGGGGTGTAGGAGCTGCCGAGGGACAGCAGCAGCACCCGGGAGCCCGCCGGCGGCTGCCAGCCGCCGGTGTCCGGGACGTCGTCCAGGCACGGACCGATGAACGCGAACCGCTCGTCGAAGGTCTCCGGGGCGATCTGGAATGCCTTCGGCAGGAAGACGATGTTGTCCCCGTGCTCCGGGCCCGCGCTCTCGGGCGGGACGCCGTCGAGCCCGCACTCGGCGAGCAGCCGCCCCTTGCGCGCGACGAACTCCGCGATCGAGGGATGCTCCGGGTCGATCGGCTCCTGCGGCCCCGTGTCCTCCCCGGCCTGCGCCTCGGACATCGAAAAACCCGGGCCGGACGCCATGGTCGGGCACAGCTGCAGCACCGGAACGTCCCAGGCGCGGCCGAGCAGCCGGGCGCCCTCGGACGCCGCCAGGTCGTGGGCGAGGAGGTCGGGGCGGTCCGCCCCGAGACGGGCCACCGCCGCCGGCAAGGGGGCGATCGCCTCCTCGAAGAAGGTGAGGACGGTCTTCAGAACCGGCCCCGTCAGGCCGTCGGCCCACGGGAAGCCGGACTCGTAGACGACCGGCTCCACCCCCGCTTCCTCGACCATGTCCGCGAAGGGCTCCGCCACCAGGCAGGTCACCCGGTGCCCGCGCCGTGCCAGCTCGGCCAGCGTGGGCAGCGCGGGCGCGATGTGCGCATACGCGGGGAAGGTGAAGACACCTATGTGCCGCTGCCGGCCGTGTCCCTGCCGACGCGGTGATCCGGCCCTCGGTGATCGTCCGTTCACGGCGCGAGTATGTACCGGCCCGTGCGGCGCCATCGAGCGGCCGACGGCAAGACTAGGGCTTCCGCTAGCCACCGAGGACCAAGCTGGTCGCTGATCCGAATCAGTCAGCCCAGCCCACCGGGCCAGCCTCGACAGGGAGACACGGTCACAGATGAACGCTAGCGAGAGTCCACCGCGCCGCCGTCGCGGCCGGCGCACGCGAACCATGGTTGTGGCGGTTGCGCTGGCGGTCACGGGCAGCTTGGTCTACGCGACGACGTCTCAGGGGCGCCCGTCGGAAGCGGAAGACACCGTGCCGCTCACCACGGTCGTTCCGCAGCCCGTGCAGGTCTCGACCGACGCGGGTGTCGCCTTCGGCCTCGACGCGGACGACGCGATCTATGCGTCCGAAGGCTCCGCCTCCGCGAAGGCGGCAGCGCAGTTCCTGGCCGGACTGCTGCGCAAGCCCACGGGATACGACCTGCCGGTCCGCAGCCTGTCCCCGGGGGACACCCCGGAGGGCATCGTGCTCTCCCTCGGCGGGAAGAACGAGGTGACCAAGCAGGAGGGCTACCAGCTGGACATCGATGCCAAGTCCGTCCGCATTCGGGCCGACGACCGCGGGGGCCTCTTCAACGGCATCGCGACGCTGCGCCAGCTCCTGCCGGTGAAGGTCGAGCGGAAGCAGCAGACGGCCGGCCCCTGGCGCGTTCAGGGCGGCCGGATATCCGACGCGCCGCGCTACGGCTACCGCGGCGCGATGCTCGACGTGGGCCGGCACTTCATGCCGGTGAAGAACGTCAAGAAGTACATCGACACCATCGCCCGTTACAAGGTGAACAACCTGCATCTGCACCTCACCGACGACCAGGGGTGGCGCATCGCCGTCAAGTCCTGGCCCAAGCTCACCGAGATCGGCGGCAAGACCGGCGTCGGCGGCATGCTCGGCGGCTACTTCACGCAGGCCGACTACAAGGACATCGTGCGGTACGCGGCGGCGCGCGGCATCACGGTCATCCCGGAGATCGACGGTCCCGACCACGCACACGCCGCGCTGGCTTCCTACGCCGAGCTGAACTGCGACGGCAAGGCGCTGCAGCCCTACACCGGCTTCGCCCAGAGCCCCGACGGCAAGCTGTGCGTGGACAAGGACATCACCTACAAGTTCCTGGACGACGTGATCGGCGAGCTCGCGGACCTCACGCCCGGCCCGTACATCGCCATCGGCGGTGACGAGACGCAGACCAGGTCCAAGGCCGAGATGGACACGTACTTCGGCAAGGTCAACGAGATCGTCAAGAAGCACGGCAAGAAGCCCTACGGCTGGATGGAGTCCGCGGGCTCGATGCCCAAGAAGGGGTCGCTGAGCGAGTACTGGGCCCCCGGGATCAGTGACGACGAGCTGATCGCAGCGGGCAAGGCGGGCGGCAAGGTCGTCATGGCGCCGGCCTCCAAGGCGTACCTCGACATGAAGTACACCAAGGACTATCCCGAGTATCCGATCGGGCAGACCTGGGCCGGCACCGTCACGGTCAAGGAGTCGTACGACTGGAACCCTGACACGCACCTCAAGGGCCTGCCCGCGAAGGCGGTCGCCGGCGTCGAGGCGCCCATGTTCACCGAGACCACGTTCGGCATCCACCAGGTGGAGGACCTCGCTTTCCCGCGGATGCTGACGATCGCGGAGATCGGCTGGGCGAAGGCGTCCTCGCACGACTGGAAGACCTTCGCGCCGCGCCTGGCAGCGCAGGGACCCCGCCTGCGCGAGGCCCGCGTGAACTACTACCGGGCCCCCGGCGTGCCCTGGCCGATGGGCAGCTGACGCCTCGGCCGGCGCCCCCTCTCTTCCGGCGCCTGCCCCGCGCACAGGCGGGGCA
>NZ_JBHYJH010000281.1:0-7618 GCF_042740445.1 Streptomyces sp. NPDC059003
AGGAGCGGGGTCTGGGGCGGAGCCCCAGTTCGGGAAGGGGCGGGTCTGGGGCGCCACCCGCGAGGGCCTACCCGGCCAGCTCAAGCTCCAACAGCCACTCCACGACCTCGGTCCGGTGCCGCGCCTGCCGCGGATCGTCCCCCCAGACATACAGCCCGTGCCCGGCCACCACCACCGCCGGCACCCCCACCCGCAGCGCCGCCGCCAGCCGATCCCCGAGCACCCCCATGTCCTGACTGTTCTCGATCACCGGCAGCGTCACGGAGACCTCGTGCGTCGCGTGCCCGAGCCCCTTCAGCATCTCCAGGTCACGCAGTTCGATGCCGCCGGGCCTGCGCCGCCCCATGGCCACGGACGCCACGGTGTGCACGTGCACGACGGCGCCCGCGCCCGTGAGCCGTACGACACGCGCGTGCAGCGCGGCCTCGGCCGAGGGCCGCCCCGCGCCGAGCGCACCGCCCGCCGCGTCCGTCAGGACCACGTCGGAGGGCGTGAGTTCGCCCTTGTCGCGCCCGCTGGCGGTGACGGCGAGCCGCAGGGGATCGCGGGAGACGACCACGGACAGGTTCCCGGACGTGCCGCGCATCCACCCGAAGGAGGCGAACCGCGCGGCCTCGGCCGCGAGCACGGCCCCGGCCTCCTCCAGGTCGAGATCGAGGCCGGGCCCCGACGTGCTCAGGCCGACCTCGTCGAACGAGGCGATCTCCGCGTGCGCGCCGACGCCGTCGGCGAAGTACGGCTCACCGGCCCGCCGCACCCCGACGGTCCGCCACCCGGCATCGCGCGCCGCGTCCAGCTCGCCGCGCCGGTCGGAGAGGAACAGGGTGCGCCCGGGCGGCACGCCGATGTCGGCGGTGATGGCGCGGTAGGAGCCGGACTCCTGCTTGGGCCCGGCGTTCTCCGTGTCGTACCAGCCGCTGACCAGGCCGTCGAGCCGCCCCTCGGCGGAGTGCGTGAACCACGCGTGCTGCGCGGCCACCGAGCCGGACGAGTACACGTACAGCCGGATCCCCGCTGCGTACCAGCTCCGCAGGCGCGGCACGACGTCGCCGAAGAACGGCGCCACGAGGTCGCCGCTCGCGAACCCCTCGGCCCAGATGACGCCCTGCAGCGCCTTCAGCGGGCTCGCCTTGCGGTCCTCGTCGGCCCAGGCGCCGAGGACCTTCTCGATCCGGGCGGGGTCGGCGTCGGGCTCCCCGGTCTCCTCGCGGATCCGGGCGACGGCCCGCGCGACGACCGCGTCGTGCGCCCGCTCGGCGAGCAGCGCGCCGAACCGCTCGCGGGCGTACGGGTACATGACGTCCACGACGAACCCCGTGGCGCTCGTGGTGCCCTCGATGTCGAGGACGACCGCGTCCACCGAACCGGGTGCGAACGCGCCGGCCGTCACGTCGCGTACCCCGCGTGCACCGTGTCGAAGTCCGGGAAGCGCCCCGCGATGTCGCTGCCGGTGAAGGCGGCGATCCAGCCGTCCTCCTCGTGGAAGAACCGGATCGCGGTGAACGACGGGGACGTGCCCATGTCGAACCAGTGCGTCGTGCCGCGCGGTACCCCGAGCAGATCGCCCCGCTCGCAGTACACGGCGTGCACCTCGCCGCCCGCGTGGAGGTAGAAGATCCCGGCGCCCGCGACGAAGAAGCGCACCTCGTCATCGTCGTCGTGGGTGTGCTCGGCGAGGAACTTCTCGCGCGCGGCCCTCGCCTTCTCCGGCCAGCCCGGGTCGTCGCTCGGGTGGAGCGCGACGACGTCGACGGTCCGGAAGCCCTCCTCGGCGTTGAGCTGGTCGATTTCGGGGGCGTACGCGGCGAGCACCGCGTCACCGGCGGCGTCGGCCGGTACGTCCGCGCGCACCGGCCACTGCTCGTAGCGCACGCCCAGGGGTGCGAGCGCGGCGGCGATCTCGACGGGGTCCGCCGTGCGGCGCACGACGGTCTCGGGGCCGGACTCCGGCCACGTGGTGAGGAGAGTCATCGGTCGCTCCAGAAGGCGGGAACCAGAGGGCGAAAAGCGGTGCGGGGCCGGGCAGTTGTACGGATCGTAGCCCGGCGTGGGCCGCCGTCACGAGGCCTCCCACAGCGTGGACGGCGCCTCCCTGCGCACCACCGGAGCGATCTCCTCCGCGAACCGCTGGAGGGTCTCGACCTGTTCGCCGCGCGGGAGGCCGAAGCCGTCGACCGTGATGGACTGCAGGTCGTGCCGGTACACCTCGTGGTAGCCGAGGAGCTTGTCGATGATCTGCTGCGGCGAGCCGATGAGCTGGGGCCCGTCGGCGATGGCGTCCTCGATGGTGCGGAACGGCGTGTTGTAGCCCGCCTTGCCCTCGAGATGAGGCTTGTACGTCTGCCGCACCTTCGCCTCGTACAGGTCCCGGTAGCGGCTGACCGCCTGCTCCGCGCTGTCCGCGATGAGCAGCCCGCCCGAGCCCGCCGCCACGTGGGCGCGCGCCGGATCGTGGCCGTGCGCCTCGAACCGCTCGCGGTAGTGCGCGATCAGCTTGGCGTACGCGGCACGCGGCTGGATGGCGTTGGCCGTGAACAGCGGGTCGCCGTGCAGGGCCGCGAGCTCGGGGGAGTTCAGGGACGTCGCCGAGCCGTGCCAGACGCGCGGCGGGCCCGAGTACGGGCGCGGCACGGTCGTCACGCCCTTCAGGGCGGGCCTGAACTCGCCCTCCCAGTCGACGTTCTCCTCCCGCCACAGGCGGCGGAGCAGCTCGTACTTCTCCTTCTGCAGGTCCCACTGGCGCGCCTCGTCGAGCCCGAACAGGTCGAAGTGGCCGGCCTCCGCGCCCTTGCCGATGACCAGCTCCAGGCGCCCCTGGGAGAGCAGGTCGAGGGTGGCGTAGTCCTCGGCGACGCGCACCGGGTCCAGGATGGCGACGACCGTCACGCCGGTGAGCAGCTTGATCCGGGTCGTACGGGCCGCCAGCGCGCCGAGCACGACCGTGGGGCTCGACGAGAGGAACGCGCCCGCGTGCCGCTCGCCCACCGCGTACGCGTCGTACCCGAGCCGCTCGGCCTCGACGCCGACCTCGACGACGTCCGCCAACCGCTCGGCGGGCGCGGGAAGTTCACCGGTCAGCGGGTGCGGGGAGTGGGAGATGAGGGAAAGCACCTGAAACTTCATGCTTCAAATGTGCGGGCCGAACATTGCGGCGGTGTGGCGGCGGCGTGGCACGTGCTCCCGGGCACGGCATATGCTCCCGGGCACGTGTAAGGGGCGGTCGCCATGGCGACCGCCCCTTACCGAGCACTCCTGGGTCAGGCCTTCTTGCCCAGCAGGTCCTCGACCTTGCCGCGGACCTCGTCGGTCGCGAGGCCGCGGATCGTCAGCGTCGTACGGCGGCGCAGCACGTCGTCGGCCGTCTCGGCCCACTCGTTGTCGCGCGCGTAGACGACCTGCGCCCAGATCTCCGGGGCGTCCGGGTGGACGCGCTCGGCGAGCTCCGGGTTCTCGTTCGCCAGGCGGGCGATGTCGAACGACAGGGAGCCGTAGTGCGTCGCCAGGTGGCGGGCGGTGTCGGGCGCCATGCGCGGGCCGGGCGCCGGGCCGTCGACCAGGAGGCGGTGGGCGACCGCACGCGGGTTGGCGATGCCGGGCAGCGGGAGCTTCTTCGGCAGCGTGGAGATCGGCTCGTAGTCGTCGCCCAGCGGGTGGCCCGGCAGCGACTCCAGCTTCTTCATGATCGTCCGGCCGATGTGGCGGAACGTCGTCCACTTGCCGCCCGCGACCGACAGCATGCCGCCGCGGCCCTCGGTGACGACCGTCTCGCGCTTGGCCTTCGAGGTGTCGCCGGGGCCACCCGGCAGCACGCGCAGACCCGCGAAGGAGTACGTGATCAGGTCGCGGGACAGCTGCTGGTCCCGGATGGAGAAGGCCGCCTCGTCGAGGATCTGGGCGGTGTCCTTCTCGGTGACCGAGACGTCGCGCGGGTCGCCCTCGAACTCCTCGTCCGTCGTGCCGAGGAGCAGCATGTCCTCCCACGGCAGGGCGAACGTGATGCGGTACTTGTCGATCGGCGTGGCGAGCGCGGCCTTCCACGGGGCGGTGCGCTTCAGGACCAGGTGCGCGCCCTTCGACAGGCGGATGGAGGGCGCCGCGTCCGGGTTCTCCATCTTGCGCAGGTGGTCGACCCAGGGGCCGGTCGCGTTCAGGACGAGGCGGGCGTTCACGCCGAACTCGTCGCCGGAGAGCCGGTCCTTCAGCTCCGCGCCCGTGACCCGGCCGCCGGTGAAGCGCAGGCCGGTGACCTCGGCGTGGTTGAGGACGACGGCGCCGGCCTCGGCGGCCGCGCGGACCGTCATCAGGGCCATGCGGGCGTCGTTCATCTGGTCGTCGCCGTACACGGCCACGGCCTTCAGGTTGTCGGTGCGCAGCTCCGGCACGTCCTGCGCCGCCTTGGCGGGGGAGAGCAGGTGGCCGACGCCGTCGCCGAACGCCGAGAGCGCCGAGTACGCGAAGACGCCCGCGCCGAGCTTCGCGGCGCCGTGCGGGCCGCCCTTGTACACCGGCAGGTAGAAGGTGAGCGGGTTGGCGAGGTGCGGTGCCACCTGACGGGACACCGCACGCCGCTCGAAGTGGTTCTCCGCGACCAGCTTCACCGCGCCGGTCTGCAGGTAGCGCAGACCGCCGTGGAGGAGCTTGGAGGAGGCGGAGGAGGTGGCGCCGGCGAAGTCGCCGGCGTCCACCAGGGCCACCCTGAGACCGGACTGCGCGGCATGCCAGGCCGTGGAGATGCCCAGGATTCCGCCGCCGATGACCAGGAGGTCGTACGCCGCCTTGGACAGGCGCTCCCGGGTCTCGGCACGGCTCGGGGCGCTGCCGCTGGCCGGCGGCGTCCCGAGAGCCGAGATGGCGGGGCCGCTCTCAAGGGTGGTCATGGTTATAGCTCCTGTCAGCTCTCGTCTTCGAGCCAGCCCATGGTCCGCTCCACGGCCTTGAGCCAGTTCTTGTACTCACGGGCGCGGGTGTCCGCGTCCATGCGGGGGGTCCATTCGGCGGCCCGGCGCCAGTTGGCGCGCAGGTCGTCGGTGGAGGACCAGAAGCCGACGGCGAGACCGGCGGCGTATGCGGCGCCGAGGCAGGTCGTCTCGGCCACCATCGGGCGCACCACCGGCGCGTCCAGGAAGTCCGAGAGGGTCTGCATCAGCAGGTTGTTGGAGGTCATGCCGCCGTCGACCTTGAGGGCCGCGAGCTCGACGCCGGAGTCCTTCGTCATGGCGTCGGTGATCTCGCGGGTCTGCCAGGCGGTGGCTTCCAGGACGGCGCGCGCGATGTGCGCCTTGGTGACGTACCGGGTCAGACCGGCGATCACACCGCGGGCGTCGGAGCGCCAGTACGGGGCGAACAGACCGGAGAAGGCCGGCACGAAGTAGGCGCCGCCGTTGTCCTCGACCGAGGACGCGAGGGTCTCGATCTCGGCGGCGGACTTGATGAGCCCCATCTGGTCGCGCATCCACTGCACGAGCGAGCCGGTGACGGCGATGGAGCCCTCGAGGGCGTAGACGGGCTTGTTGTCACCGATCTGGTAACCGACCGTGGTCAGCAGCCCGCTGTACGAGTTGATGGCCTTCTCACCGGTGTTCATCAGCATGAACGTGCCGGTGCCGTACGTGGACTTGGCCTCGCCCTCGGCGAAGCAGGTCTGGCCGAACAGGGCCGCCTGCTGGTCGCCGAGCGCGGACGCGACGGGGATGCCGCCGAGCAGCTCGCCCAGCTTGCCGCCGGTGACCTCGCCGTAGACCTCGGCGGAGGAGCGGATCTCGGGGAGCATCTGCATCGGCACGCCGATGGAGTCGCAGATGCGCTCGTCCCACTGCATGCTGTGGAGGTCCATCAGCAGGGTGCGCGACGCGTTGGTGACGTCGGTGACGTGCTTGCCGCCGTTGACCCCGCCGGTCAGGTTCCAGATGACCCAGGAGTCCATGGTGCCGAAGAGGATGTCGCCCGCCTCGGCGCGCTCGCGCAGGCCCTCGACGTTGTCGAGCAGCCAGCGGGCCTTGGGACCGGCGAAGTAGGACGCGAGGGGCAGGCCCGTCTCGCGGCGGAAGCGGTCCTGGCCGACGTTGCGCCCGAGCTCCTTGCACAGGGCGTCGGTGCGGGTGTCCTGCCAGACGATGGCGTTGTACACCGGCTGGCCGGTGTTCTTGTCCCACAGCAGCGTGGTCTCACGCTGGTTGGTGATGCCGATGGCCTTGATGTCGTCGCGGGTGATGCCGGCCTTCTCGATGGCCCCGGCGACGACCTCCTCGACGTTGGCCCAGATCTCGGTGGCGTTGTGCTCGACCCAGCCCGGCTTCGGGAAGATCTGCTCGTGCTCCTTCTGGTCGACGGAGACGATCCGCCCGTCCCGGTCGAAGACGATGCAGCGCGAGGACGTGGTGCCCTGGTCGATGGCCGCGATGAAGGGGCCTGCGGTGTGTGCGTCGGTCACGGTGTGCTCCTGAAGTACGTGTGGTGGTCGGCGGGATCGCTCAGAACAGCTTGAAGATGTACGCGGCGAGAGCGCCGCCGATCAGCGGTCCTGCCACGGGAATCCACGCGTACGACCAGTCCGAGCCACCCTTGTTGGGGAGCGGCAGGAGCGAGTGGACGATGCGGGGGCCGAGGTCGCGGACCGGGTTGATGGCGTAACCCGTCGGTCCGCCGAGCGAGAGGCCGATGCCGACCACGACGAGCGCGGTGATCAGGGCACCGAGGGTGCCGAGGCCGTTGCCGCCGTCGTTGAGGCCCTGGGTGAGGATCGCCAGGACGAGCACGGTCGTGGCGATGATCTCGGTGATGAGGTTCTGCACGGCGTTGCGGATCTCGGGGCCGGTCGAGAAGATGCCGAGCACGGGGCCGGCCTGGGGCGCGGCCTTCTGGTCCACGAGGCCTTCCTCGGCGGGCTGCGCCTTGATGATCTCGGGGTCGGTGAGGTGGGCGTGGAACTGCCCGTAGTACGTCGCCCACACCAGCACGGCACCGATCATGGCGCCCAGGAGCTGCGAGCCCAGGTAGAGCGGTACGTCGCTCCACTTGGTGCCGCCCTCGACGGCGAGGCCGACGGTGACCGCCGGGTTCAGGTGGGCGCCCGAGACGCCTCCGGCCAGATAGGCCGCCGTCAGGACCGCGAAGCCCCACCCGAAGGTGATGGCGAGCCAGCCGGCGTCCTTGGCCTTTGAGCGCTTGAGCGTGACGGCGGCGCACACGCCACCGCCCAGCAGGATGAGCACGGCGGTACCGATGGTCTCGCCGAGAAAGATGTCGTGGCTGGACACCCGCGACTCCTTTGTCCTTCGTCCAGGGAAAGGCGAACCCCGGGTCCCTCCGGTGGTCCGCGCCCTCAGGTGAGGGCGTTTCCGGCCCTAGGCTCGCCCCACTCTAACTCCTAATGTCGTTAGGTGTTCGACAATGCCGACCGGTGGACGCGAGTCTGACTCTGGGGTTACCAGCGCGTCAAGACTTCTGTAATTGAAAACACGATCGTTATTGATCGTTTAGAGCTATCAAGGGGCGAAGGGCGCCGGGCCGTCCGGCGCGTATTCAGCCCGTCCGGCGTTTGAGGACGAGGCCGAAGGCCGATGAGCGGGGGTCCCAGGGGGCGCAGCCCCCTGGTTCGGGAAGGGGCGGGCCTGGGGCG
>NZ_JBHYJH010000282.1:0-7545 GCF_042740445.1 Streptomyces sp. NPDC059003
GCCGCGTAACGGGGCGACGCCGGCAGGAGGTGAACCACGCACGTGTGAACGACAGGCAAGAATTGGCCGGGGCCAGCACGCTGACTAGACCAGCGCAGATGTTGCCCCCGTAGAAGGGGTGTCAGGCCCACGCTGAGCCTGGGCATTGACTCGCGAGATGCCTGTGGCGGCACTGGCGGGAGCAGTGCCGACGGCGAGGAGGGCCAAGGCCCCGAGTGCGGTGGCGGCGAGTACACGCTTGGTGATGTTCATACGCTGCCAACGACTTGGAGCAGCCTCAGATGCGCCTGCTCCCTTACGAATCCCTCGCATGGGCCCCCGCGGACCAGCAGACCCGCTCGTGATCAGCACTTACGGGACGACGCTTAGCGCGCATTTGCTGGCACTGTGCACGCTACGCCAGAGGGATCAACCTGCATTCAGCGATCAACTTCCCAAGACCCACCGACCCCTGAATGGCATTCAAGAAAGGGAACCTCTTATGGCGGCCAGTGGAGCCAATGGCAAGCTGTCTCCTTACGAGAACAAGAACTGGGCCATGCTAATCAAGGCGGATCCCGATCACCCACTTGAGCCTGGCACGGATGACGGGACCATGACAATTCTGATCCAGAACGTCAGCGCCACAGCCAGAAAACTGAACACATACATCGGGCTCACCTATCGCAGCGAGACGACACCGGGGCAGGTGGTGTTCACCACTCCATGGGAGAAAGCCGACACCCTGAATGTGGACACAGCGGTCGGAGGAACTTTCGCCCCAGACGGGCTGCCGGGCGACAAAGTCTTGCTGAGTATTGAGCCTGCCGATATCAAAGAGCCCAAGGTAATAGAGGCAGAGATCACCTCAATCGAGCAAGATCGAAAAGTATGGTCCTTTCTACCGCACAACGGTTGGATAGCAAATAAAGAGTACATGGTGACCGCATGGTCTGAACTGGACGGGCGTTCCTCTGCCCCCACTACGAGGAAATTTAAGGCGATCGCTTCAACGCCTTCGGTGACCATCCTCACGCCTGGTAAGGATGGCGCCGAGATCAGCCCCAAGACGAGGCTGACCGGCAGTTATGGCGGCACCATCAAGAAGCAGGGCGGTATTAGCATCACGCACAATGGAAGCAGTGCCACCGTCCGCCAAGACTATCCAGAAAGGGGCACATGGACCGTCGATCCTCCGGAAAGCGGCTGGGAACCCGGGGCAAACCACATAATCAAGGCTCAGGCCCAGAACGAATCGGATCGGTCAGCCTTGCTGGAACGGAATTTCAAGGTAGTGAATGTGCGTCCTGGGAAGCCCAGGATCACGGTTCCGCCGAAGTCTCCCACCGGGTGCTACTCGATCTACAAACCGCCGCATCTCGGAGGTGTTGTGGATCCATGGATGCAATCTGGTATTTCACAGGGGCCCTGCGACAGAGTCACTGTCAGTGACCCCGCCCAGCCCGAGCAGATCATGACCGCACGGCTGGACTACGACTCGGATAAAGACACCTACAAATGGAGTCTAGAAGCGGATTGGACGTTCAGCGATATAGGCGTCACGCACGACGTAGAAGTGGTGGCTTGGCTGGGTGACGAGCGCAGCGATCCGGACAGTAGCTCAAAGATTAGTTTCATCATGAAGACGCCCGATGGCAGAGATAATCCCATCCGATTCATCAGCCCTCAGCAAGATGATCCAGAAGTCGACACGAAGGCCGAAATCTCGGGATTGGCCCTCAGGGACACTCCGCATGTCACGATCAGCGAAAGAGAAGGGACCATGCATGAGTTGCCTCGCGTCGTGCTGACGACCACTGATGAGCACGCAACGCAATGGTCATGGAAGCCTGAGAGCGAATGGAAGAAGGGAAGGCACACGGTGGTCGTCACAGCCAGCCAACCGAGCCAGATGAACGCTCTTTCCTTCACCGTTGCAGGACTTGCCAATATCACTATCTCCAATCCCGGGGAAGGGGCGAAAATCTATTCCCATGACGAGCTTAATGGGAGGCTCCCGAAGGACGCAATTAAAGAGCCAATCACGATTGAAGACACATGCGGCGGGAACACGCAGATCTTCAGTGCAGAGAACAGGGGCGATCGCACATTCCACTACACCCCCAGCGGGGAAGGATGGCGGACGGGGAAGCACAGTGTGGTCGCCAAGACCGGAAACTACACGTCCGATGAGCGGCACTTCGAGGTCGCGGGCAAGAAGGTCGTCGTCATCACGAGCGAGAAGCTAGTGCCTAACGGTACGATCAACTTCCAGATTCCAGACAGCTGGGACAAGCTCACCATCCAGTGGACCGACGGCCAGGTGACTGAAGAAGTCGTCACCGCAACCAAGAAACAGCTCATTTATAAGCCGTCTGGATACCCTAACTATCCCTTCTCTGTCTACCAACCCCCTAACGGCTACTGGAAGACAGGGACGTACAGGCTGAAGTGCTGGAATGCGGACGGGGAACTCCTGGGTGAGGACTCTAGGAAGCTCACCGTGTAACGAACCTGGCGAACTACGGCCGCCGTCCGAGACATACCGTTCGGCGGCCCTCACGTACCCGGGCCTGCTCCATGCCCTCTTTCCTGGTGCCCGTCCGGCCTGGGCCACCCAGGCCATGACTCCCTGGAGTCGACCATGAACATCGACCACAACGACGTCAACTTCTACCGCCCCAACGAAGCTTCTCCCATGATCGTCAACCCTGATGGCGATTCGCTCAAGAAGACGGATGCCGAAGACAGGACGAAGCCACCTCTCCGGTGGGATGTCGAGGCAGGAGTCGGGCACGATACGACGTTCAGCCAAAGTCAGCTGCACAACGACAACAGAATCGGCGACCGCACCCAGTCGGCCGTGCACTTTCACCTCCAATCGGATCGCGACATTGAACCCGGTGAAGTGCTGTCCCTCACCATCAGCAACATCCATGTGTACGGGAAGAAGGGGGAGGAGCGCACGGGCAAACTCTTGGTGCAGCACGACGCCAACGACCAGGACTGGCCCCAGACCGCTGCGCAGGGACGTGTCGCGGTCCCACTTTCCGCCGACCCTGAGAAAAGTCGTGTTGAGTACCCAGCGAACTCTGGCGCCAGCATGCTGAAACCCCTGCCGCAGGCATCTCTGCTGACATATGCCATCAAGGGACAAGATGGGAAGCCCATCAATGCCGGCGTGAAGAACAACCTTGAGTTCGTAGCCACCAACCCCCCCGACAGAAATACGGCCTATGTTGCCTATCTCGCCCTGCTAGCCAAGGTAGGTGACGGCCAGGAGTCGATCTGCCGCGAGAAGGACCTGAACGGCATCAAGCAATTTCCCGACAAGGGAAATAGGTTCAGAAAAGGAAATAAGGCCCAGATAAAGGAGGCCGAAAAGAAGGAGCGAGAGAAAGGGTGGAGGCTTATTGCACAGTTCGAGTCATACGTCAAGGGAAAGGTGCACCCATACGCTGAACTGAAGCCTGGAGAGAGTTTCTCTTTCAAGCTAAATGACATCCTGGTGAGCCCGACCTCCGGCGTAGCGCCGCTGCTGGTGTTTGAATACGCCTTGCAAGACAGCAAGAAGAAGATCGACTATAAGGAATCTCCAGGACGGAATGACGCAGGACGATTCACGAAAATGGGGGCTGGCTTCTTCTTCGACTATCTGAGCACCGATCAGCCAGAAGTCGAGAAGGGAAATAGGGCACGCCTCATCTGGTCGGCGGAGAATGTCAAGAAATACGTGGTCCATGCGGAGGAAGAGCTCCACATCGAGGCTGGTGAGCATGCCAAGGACACCAAAGCACTGACCGAGGCAACGGCCTATCTCCTGGAAGCATTCTCCCAGGAGGACCTGTCCTTCACTCGGCAGACCGTGGCGGCGATCCACGACCCCACGTCCACTTTCTGCAATGTCACAGTTGAGCAGAGTCTCGATCTCAACCACACCGCATATTCCAAGCCCATCACAATTGTCTACACCAGCAACGAACAGGGAGATAAAGAGATCCTGGGCCGGGCTCCGACAGGCAGTCACGAGGGAGACCGCTTCGTCGTTGTCGGCATCAGCAAGGTCAACGAATACACGCCCGAAGCCGGAAAGAAGCCGGGCCTCGGCCTCTTCGTCGTTTCTCCCGGCGGAGGTTCCACACCGGCCGGAACTCTCTACGCCGACCCCCAGGCCCACAGCCCGGTGGGGCTGCGCCTCCCAGCCGAAGCCACCCTCAGCGCCAAACCCAACAAGGACGTGGGGCAGAAGCACACGCTTGCGGTCGAGATCAGTGCCATCGCCACAACCCCGAGGATCCTTCCCCCTCCCCCACCCAAGAAGTGATCCGCACGGCCGAACAGGACCGCACAGCACCTGCCCGCCCACGAACCGCACCGCGGCAGCACCAACCCAAGGAGCGCCCACCATGCCGACCCCCCGCATCAACAGCTTCTATGCCCACGAAGGCAAGACCCCCCTGGCCAAGGTGTCCGTCAGCAAGTCCTTCGCCCTCTCCTGGACATGCACGGACACGGTCCGCCTCTCCCTCGTCGGACCGAACGGACCCATCTTCGACCAACAGGACGCCGCATTCATCGATAGACAGCGGAGCTGGCAGATCTGCGGCGGCATCACCGATACCGCGACCTTCCTCCTCACTGCAGCAAACCCTGAGGGGCAACACACCCAGCACGTCACCCTCTTCGTTCCCAACCCCGACAAGACGTTCCGCAAGCTCACCGTTCTCTCCACCCTCACTCTGGAGAAACCGATGAGCGCCAGCTGACCTGAGCACTGCCACTGCCACCGAGACACCATCCTCACAACAACGGAGATCTCCATGAACGCCGCCTCGCCACCGGACACCGGGATCGTCCTCACCACTAGCCCTCCCGAAGCTTGTGCCGGCCAGCAGACCACCCTCAAATTTGACCTCCGTCTTCACCACCAGCCGGTCACCAAACTCACTCTCGCACTGCCCATGGGCACTGGTGACGCAAGCTTGGTCACCCGCGCCGACGCAGACTTCATCCAGCCTGTACTTGGCACGGACTACCACTTCACCCCGAGCACACCAGTCACTTCCACTACCCCCTTCAAACCCTCCAGTAACGAGCCCTACTGGACCATCGGAAGGCCCGAGAAGACCGCAGACAGCCTCATTTACACCCTCACCGCCCACCACACCGAAACCCACACAACCGACCACCTCCACGTCGAGTTCATTGGCGTCCGCTTCAATCTCGCACCTGGCCGCGCCATCATCACCCTCAACGCCTACAAAGGCACCACACCCACAGCCACCACAACCACCCTCACAAAACGCGCTCCCGGCCTCAAAATCGAAAATTTCCGGGCCACTGGGAGGTACACCACCGATACCAAGACCATAGCGGGAAAATCCACCCCGATCACCAAGGTCCGGAATGGCAAGCCCATCCACCTCACCTGGACCGCGCAGGACGTCAAAATGCTCACCCTCAAACGGGGAGACAAATCGGAGAATCTCCAGCCTGACCAGCGCTCCTACCCAGACCCCCTCGACCACAATGCCAAGCCCCTCATCCTCACCGACGACACAAAGTTCACCCTCACCGCGGCCAAGGGCGAAGAGGCAGCCACCCAGGATCTCTACCTCACCGTCTCCCAGCCAGACGGCACGTACACGGACCTCACGGTCACAGGAGGGTTCAGCCTGCCCGTGACTCCCGCCCCCACCACACATCAGTATTGGCTGACGAACGATATTAAGTTCGAGGCCAAAACCGATGGCTACTACCAAGTCAGCCTGTTTCTGTACAGCAGGTTCTATGGATGCTTCCCTCCATCCAAGGACATGGACCGCTGCATTCCGGCCTCAGTAGAAATAGGAGGCGCTACCTTCCTGTGCAACAACCTGGAAAGCAGCCCTCTAACGGTTTTCGCTCCCGCAGGAACGGTCCTCACGGTCAAGAAGCCGGAGAGGGATCCGTCCACATTCTTCTTCTCATATTTCCCGGCAACGAACGTAACATGGATAGGATCCGCTCCGGAAAAATCCCTTCCCCAGGTGTCACCTCAGAAGATATACGAGGCATTCCCCGCCAAGGGCAGAGCCCCCATCTGTGCCGCAGAGAATACAACCGGCCATATCAATTCCCTCAGTGAATTGATATGGAGCTCGAAGGGTAAATGCTACCAAAACCATATAGGAGTAGAAGTCTATCGCGAGACGACGAATCTCAAAGAAGTGAAACGGAAAGGGATCGTCTGGAAAACTGCCCCCCATGCCGCAAAGGCGGTCACGGAAACCATCTGGACCCAACACGAAGCAAAGAATGACAGAAAGGAATACGAATTCTCCATGGAGGATGAAATCACCGCCATGGAGGTCAGAGCAAAGCCATTCAAATTGCCATCAGCCTCCGATCCGGTGGATGCACGTCACGCCCCGGCCCCTGCAGATTTTACAATTACCCACGACCCCATCCCTCGAATTGAGAACCTCGACACTGCCCGCCAGGAAGATTTGCACTACTTCTATCGACTCCGGTGGAACAGGAGGAGCTTCTCGACGAAATCCTCCCCTCAGCAGCCAGACGAATTTAACGACATTCATGTCTCAACCTCAAAAAAGAGCGAGGCGAGAATCACCAAGGCTGCCATATGTGAGAATATCGAATCTGTGGGCAACGACCGCAATGTGGGCGTTAGCTGGAACGCCGATAACATCACGGTTCTCTTCGCCGGAGAGAATTCTGCGGCATACACCAAAAAGACCATCCAGCTGGATATCGAGCATAACGTGAAGACTTCCGCAGGGGATAACTCTGTCGGATTGCCAGATGCGGCAAGCGACTTTACCATACCTGGCACAAGCGTACGCGTTTCGGTGAATTCCGAATGCGACAAAGATAAACCTATCAAAGTAATTGAAGGCTGGAAAATCACCAGCGAGGGGCTGTATGAGGGGGGCGAACTCAGGACCCCTCCAGACGGCTATCGTCGAGGCTCCGCCCAATAGCCCTGGACACGACCATTCAATCATACTGCCTCGAAAAGTTTGTGATTCTTGGTCGTTGGGGTGGGTTTAGCCAGGCTGCTGTGCGGAGCTGTCCGGCTCTTGGTGGCTGTTGGTGGGGTGAGGCATTCTTCGAAAGCGATCTGAGAGGATTTCACCGGGGATTTCCAGCGTATCGTCCAGCGACGATAACCCTTGTCAGCCGCGTCCGGGTTCATCAGCACCCAGCAGACGCGCTTCAACGAAGCGGTCTCTTGCGGGGGGGGGGGGGCGAGCCCAGACGGCCTCGCGGACGCAGGCGTCCACGCTCTCCACCGTGTCTGTAGCGCAAGAACACCAGCGACGGATGGTGGCCCGCCACCAGCGAGGTAACTCTCTTCAAGCCGGGGGCAGTAAAGATCATCTATTACTCCTACCGGGATCCTGCTGGCCAAATGTCGTGTCCTGCGGTGTGGGGGCGCGGTTGGCACGGTGGTGGCCGGTCTTGTCGTTCCTGGCTGCTGGGGTGGGGAGCGGCCGGAGGAATGGTTTGACGTTGTCCTATGTGGTGAGGCGGAGTAGTACTGCACCATGGGGCAGGGGACGT
>NZ_JBHYJH010000283.1:0-7510 GCF_042740445.1 Streptomyces sp. NPDC059003
GTCTCCTGCCGCCCCCGCCGGCCTTCGTCCGCCGCAGGGGGCTACCCCCGTCCCGCCGGCACGATCCCGGCGACCTCGGGAATCACGTCCGCCCACAGGTCGAGGGCGCCCTCGTCCGCCGGGGCGGGCGGTTCCACGATGGCGTGGTCGACGCCGAGTTCCGCGAGCCGGTGGAAGCGCTCGACCGCGCTCTGGACGGTGTACGAGCCGTCGGCGCCGTCCTTGGTCAGCGCGCCCGTGCCCAGCGTCGTCTTCTCGATCTCGCCGTAGGGCCGGCCCACCTCCTCGCAGCGCTCCCGCAGCACCGCGAGCTGACTGCGGATCACCTCGGTCGGCTTGATGTGGGCGTTGCGGCGCATCGGGTGGTTCGGGGGCAGTTGCGCGAGCTTCTCCCGGATCATGTCGGGGTCGGGGAGTTCGTAGACGTTGCACGCGTCGGCGTACCGGGCGACCAGGCCGAAGGTCTTCTTCGGTCCCTGGCCGCCGATGAGGATCGGCGGGTGCGGCCGCTGCGGGGAGTTGGGCTCGTTGAGCGGCCGCTCCAGGCGGTAGTGCCTGCCCTCGTACGGTCCGGTCTCCCCGCTCCACATGCGCCGGGCGATCTGCACGGTCTCCTCGAGCCGTTCGAAGCGCTCGGCGCGCGGCACCACCGGGATGCCGAGGCCGCGCTGCTCCTCCTCGAACCAGGCCGCGCCCACGCCGAAGTACATGCGGCCGCCGGACAGCGCGTCCAGGGTGCTGACCGTCTTGACCAGGACGCCGGGGTGCCGGTTGACCACACCCGTCACCAGCGTGCCCAGGCGGATCCGGGAGGTCAGGCCCGCGACGAAGCCGAGCGTGGCGTACGCCTCCGGACAGGTGCCCTCGGGACCGCGGTTGAGCGGGGTCTGGAAGAAGTGGTCCATCACCCAGAAGCTGTCGAAGCCCACCTCCTCGGCCGTGCGGGCGATCCGCCCGAGCACCGGCCCGAGGTTCTCGGGCGCGCCGGGCCACGCGAAGTTGGTGAGGTTGAGTCCAAGGCGCATACGCACCCTCCGATCGGCAGATGCAGCAAGGCAGAGGCAACAGGGGGCCGGACGCTCAGACCGGCCAGTCGAGTTGGACCAGGGCCGCGTCGATGAACGACCACTCGTACCGCGCGGCCGTCACGAAGTTCGCCGCGAGGCGGGCGCGGTCGTCGGCCGAGCAGCGCTCGCCCACCTCGTCGACGACCGTCAGGAGCTCGTCGAGGACCTCGCGGAAGTCGTCGCCCGGGTGGAGGGCCTTGACCCACTCCGCGTACCGGGCGCCCGGGTCGTGCCGGTCCCGGAGGTCGTCGGCGATCTGAATGTAGAACCAGGAGCAGGGAAGCAGCGCCCCCACCGCTTCGGCGAGGGAGCTCGCCGAGGCCGAGGCGAGGAACGTCGTGTAGGCGTGGGTGACCGGGTTGGCGGGGACCGCGCGCCAGGAGTCGTCGTGGCCGTCGCCGAGCTGGTCCGCCATGATGTCGTAGCCCATCGCCATGGCCTGGCGTGCCTCCAGCGTGCCGACGGCCATCTTCGCGAACACCATCGCGTGGGCGTGGTCGTGGGCCTGCGCGGCGGTGCGGGCGAGCGCGCGGCCGTAGCCGGGCAGGAGGAAGTCCGCGTCCTGCCGTGCGAAGTGCAGCAGCGCGCCCCCGGCCAGCGAGCCGTCCCGCAGCCCGACGAAGAACGGATGGTCCTTGAGCTTGTCCAGGAGGGGCTGGGCCGCGGCCCGCAGTTCGTCCCGCATCAGTCGAACCACTCGCCCTGCTTCATCCCGAAGAACGCGTTGCCGCGCAGCTTCAGCTTGCCGGTGATGAAGGCCTTCTGGCCGCTGAGCTTGCCGGTGGCCAGGTGCAGCATGTCGACGAGCTTGATGCCGATGATCACGTCGGCGCCCTCTTTGGTGCCGTGGCCGACGACGCAGGTGTCGTTCTCCACGTGCAGGTAGTACTCCTTGGTGCCCTCGTCGGTGGACACCTCGTACTGGAAGGTGCCCTTCTCGCCGCCCGCCTTGGCCGGGTTGAAGGTGGAGGCCAGCTTCTCGTAGACGGTGTCGAGCGCGGCGGTGACGCCGCCGGTCCTGTCGGCGAGCGCCTTCTCGACGTCGCCCTTCGGTGTGGCGTCTACGAACGCGACCAGTTCCTCGAAGCGCACGGCCAGATCGGACATGGCAATCTCCTTCATCACAGGCTTGAACGGCAGGCTTGAACAGCAGGCTTGATTGACGGGTTTGATCGGTGGGTTTGATTGGTGGGTTTGATCAGCTGGCTCGGTCGACGGGCCGGGTCGACAGGACTCGGGTGAGTGCCTCGGTGAGGCGCTCCTCGGCACGGTCGCCGTCCTCCGCGCGCCAGGCGACGAACCCGTCCGGCCGGACCAGGACGGCTCCGCCCTCCTTGACGCCGTGCCGGGCGGCCCAGCGCCCCGCCGGGTCCCGCAGGTCGCCGCCGATCCGGTGGAAGTCGAGCGGGACGTCGAGCGCGGTGCAGGACCGCGCGGCGGCCTCCCGCCATGCCTCGCCCGACGCCCCCGCGACCAGGACGAAGTGGCGCCCGTACAGATCGAGGGTGGAGAGTGCCGCGCCGTCGCGCTCCAGCGGCAGGTGCGGAGCGCGCGTGCCCGGCTGGGCGCAGAGCAGCTGCGGCGGGATGGCGGGGCTTTCGTCGGCCCCCTCGGCCCCGTAGGCCCCATCGCCCCCGTCGGCCTCGTCGGACAGGACGGCGGCCGAGCGGTAGCGGTATCCCAGGACCACCGACCACCAGTCGTGGACGCGGACGCCGCCGACGTCGGCCGCCTTGTTGCCGGTGCGCCCGACCATCTGCGCCATGGCCTGCTCCATGGTGAACTCCGACACCGCGCGGCGCTCGGCGTCGTACGTGGCAAGCAGCTCGGAGCCGGCCTCGCCCCGCACCACGGCGGCGATCTTCCACGCCAGGTTGTGCGCGTCCTGGATGCCGGCGCTGCCGCCGAACGCGCCGGTCGGGGGCACGATCCGGGCGGCGTCCCCGGCCAGGAACACCCGCCCCTCGCTGAACCGCTCGGCGCACTGCGCGCCGATGACGAACGGCAGCACCTTGGTGCCGTCGCTGGGGAGCTGGGCGATCAGGCGTCCGGTGAGGGTGGGGTCGCCGGTGGCCTCGCGGAACAGGTCGAGGCACCGCTCCTCGGGGTAGTCGTCGACGGTCTCGCCCCGGTCGGGGTGGTAGGGGGTGCCGAAGCACCAGCGCTTGTCGCCGTCGTGCGGGAAGATCACCGCGCCCTGTTCGGGCCTGTTGAGGTAGGCGAAGCCGAAGCGCCGTCCCCGCAGGACCTTGCCGAGGTCGGCCTCGACGACGACGGACACGGTGTGCAGGAGCACGCCGGGTCCCTCGACGGGGATGCCGAGCGACTCCCTGACCGGGCTGCGCTGTCCGTCGGCGGCGACGAGGTGGCCCGCGCGCACGGTGCGCCGTTCGCCCGTGGCGCGGTCGCGGAGGACGGCCGTGACGCCGAGGGCGTCCTGGGTCAGCTCCTCGAACTCCGTGTGGAAGCGGATCTCGGCGCCCAGCTCCTCGGCGCGGGTCCGCAGGATGCCCTCCAGGCGGTCCTGGTCGATGGGGCACCACTCGCAGGGGCTGACCCCCTCGGCCTCGCCGGTCGCCAGGTCCACGAAGCTGTGGTCGGCGCTGGCCAGGGAGTCGGCGACCAGCATGCGCGAGGAGTCCTCGTCGGAGGCGACGATCCCCTCGCCGCGGGCCGCGAACAGCCGCTCCTCCAGGCCGACCTGGCGGAGCAGTTCGACGGATCGGGCGTTGATGCCGCGGGCCCGCGGATGGACCAGGATCTCGGGGTGCCGCTCGACGAGCAGCGTGCGCACCCCGTGCCAGGCGCTGAACACCGCGGCCGCGAGGCCGACCATTCCCCCGCCCACGATCAGGACCTGGGTCTGTTCGTCCTGGGTCTGTTCGTCCTGCATCTGCTGTCCTCCAGGTTGCTCGATCAGGCTGCTCGATGACGCGGCAGTCGGCGACGCGCCGCCGGCCGGGGCAGGGCACTGCGGCGGGGCCCGTTCACGCCCACAGCGTCTGCACCTGCTCGTCGCGGATGGTGAACACCTCGCGCTCCAGCAGGGAGTTGAGGATGACGGCGCTGCGTACGGAGAGCAGGCTGAGGTTGGGGTCCACGACCCCGTGCGTGGACTGGGCCCGGTTCTGCACGAAGATCCTGTGCCGGTCGCCGTGCTTCCAGCGCAGCGAGTAGTCCGCTTCGATGAACGGCTCCTCGCTCTCGCCCGGTCCGAGGATGTCCGGAGCGAGCAGCAACGGCCCCGGCCTGCGCCCGGCGGCGAGGACGACATGGCGGGCGGTGTGCCGCTCCTGTCCGCCGGCCGCCCGCAGGCAGCGCAGGACGACCAGGTCGTGCTGGTTCTCGGCCGCCACCACGTCGCGGCCGGGGAGCATCATCACCGGGGACCGGCCCTCGCCCAGCCAGGTCTCGTAGTTGAGCTGGTACAGCTCCTGGAGCGTGGACATCGACACGCCGTCGCTGGTGAGGATCTGCTCCGACACGTGCCGCTCGCGCGTGCGGCTCGGCAGCGTCTGGAAGTGCCGCAGATAGGCGGGCCGGAAGAAGTCATTGGCGGGCGGCGAGTCGTCCAGGGGCGCGAACCAGGGCCTGCGGCCGATCCACCGGATGTCCCGCAGTCCGTACCGGAGCAGGCTCAGTACGGCCTCGGCGCCGGTCTGCCCGCCGCCCACGACGATCGCGGGCTCGTACGGCGCGCACCGGCAGGTCTCGAAGTGCTCGCCCACCTCCTCGGCGAGCAGCACCCCGGTCACCTCGCCGTCGCCGAAGCAGTCCGGGACGTGGGGCCGGGTTCCGGTGCCGAGCACGAGGTGGTCGCAGGTGGCGACCGGGCCGCCCGCGCCGGTCAGGACGAAGCGGTCGGTGAAGTGGATGCCGGTGATGTCGACGCCGTACCGGATGGTCCCCAGCTCGCCGCTGGCCCAGGCCAGATAGCGGTCGTACTCCAGGCGCGGGATGGCGTCGAACTGCGCGTTGAGGAAGGCGTAGATCCGCCCGGTGGTGACCAGGTAGTTGAGGAAGGTGAACCGGTTGCGGGGATCGACCAGCGTGGCCAGGTCCTTGATCCAGGACGTCTGCAGCCGTACGCCCGGGTGCATCAGGCCCGGGTGCCAGGCGTGCTCGGGGCGCCGCTCGTAGACGACGACACCGCCCGGCAGCGCCTCGTCGGCCAGCGCCGCCAGGCTCAGGTTGGCGGGGCCCGCGCCGATGGCCGCCACCTGGTGGTGCGCCACGGCGTCCGCGCCGTGACTGCCGGCGCTCCCCGTCTCGCCAGTGGTCGACACCATGGTCTGACACCTCTTCCGTCCGGATCTCCTGTGCGGACCGATGTGCCCACAGCGTGGCCGGGGCAGGTGGTGGAGGAATCGAGAACGTCTGGGCGGGCCGTCGGCCCCGACGGTTCAGCGAGGTTCGACCGCCGTCCCAGACCCGGGCTCCACACTGAGCGCCGCTGGTCCGCACGGTCCCAGCCATCACGCGTTTCCTCACAGGGAGTTCCGCATGAGCGGTATCGCCGGATGGTTCGCCCCCGGCCCGGGTGCCGGACACCAGCGGCCGACGCTGGACGCCATGACCGCGGCGCTGACCGGGCAGGGTCCCGGCGAGGGCCGGATCTGGCCCGCCGGGGGCGCCGCGCTTGCCGGGCCCCGCGGCGGGCTCGCCGAGGACCCGGAGCCCGGCCGTCCGCGGGCGGTCGGGCGGGAGGAGCCGCCCCGGGCGGCCGTCGCCTTCGACGGAGTCCTGTACGAGGCCGCGGCGGTGCGCGCCGAGTTGGCCGGGCGCGGTCACCGCTTCCGGGACGGCACGGACGCCGAGACCGTACTGCACGCCTATCTGGAGTGGGGCGCCGACTGTGCGGCGCGGCTCGACGGCGCGTTCGCCTTCGCGGTGTGGGACGCCCGCAGGCGGCGGCTGCTGCTGTGCCGGGACCGGCTCGGCGTCCGGCCGCTGTACCACGCCCGGCTCGACGGGGCGGTGTACTTCGCCTCCGAGCCGAAGGCTCTGCTGGTGGACTCCCTGGTGGAGCCCGTCCTCGACGCCGAAGGGCTGCGGGAGCTGTTCACGCAGGCCAAGACGCCGGGCCTGAGCGTCTTCCGCGGGATCGACGAGGTGCGGCCCGGTCATGTCCTGGACGTCGGCCCCGGCAGCGCCGAGCGCGCGTACTGGACGCTGCGGGCCGAGCCCCACACCGACGGCCTGGACACCACCGTCGCCACCGTCCACGCCCTGCTCGCCGACAGCGTGGCCCGCGCCGTGACGGGAGCCACCTCCCCCTGCTCGCTGCTCTCCGGAGGCCTGGACTCCGGCGCGGTGACGGCGCTCGCGGCCCGGGCCCTCGATCCCGCGGGCACCCTGCGCACGGCGACCGCGACGTTCGTCGGGTACGCCGAGAACTTCCGCCCCGACAACGTCCGCACCACCCCCGACGCCCCGTACGCGGCGGAGGTGGCCCGGCACGTCGGCTCGGACCACACGGATGTCGTCCTGGGCACGGCGGATCTGCTGGACCGTCGGCTGCGCGAGGCGGCGCTGCGCGCCCAGGACCGGCCGACGCCGTTCGCGGAGATGGACGTCGCGGGGCTGCTGATCTTCCGCGCGGCCCGGGAGCGCTCCGCGGTCGCGCTCTCCGGCGAGGCCGCCGACGAGATCTTCGGCGGCTTCACCTGGATGCACGAGCCCGATCTGACGGCCGCGGACCAGTTCCCCTGGGTCGCGTACGAGCACTCCCACGAGGCCTCGCGGCGCGGGCTCGGGCTCGGGCTCTTCGACCGCGGGCTGCTGCAGAAGCTGGAGCTGGCCGCGTACGGGGCCGACCGCTACCGGCAGGCCCTCGCCGAGGTCCCCCGCCTCGACGGCGAGGGCGGGCAGGAGCGGCGGATGCGGGAGATCTGCCATCTGCACGTCCTGCGGTGGCTGCCCCGGCTCCTCGACCGCGACGACCGGCTGAGCCGGGCCGCAGGCCTCGAGGTGCGGATGCCGTTCTGCGACTACCGCCTGGTGGAGTACCTGTTCAATGTGCCGTGGGCGCTGAAGACGTTCGACGGCAGGGAGAAGAGCCTGCTGCGGGCCGCCGTGGGCGAGCTGCTTCCGCGGTCGGTCGTGGAGCGCCGCAAGAGCCCGTTCCCGGTCAACCAGGACCCCGCCTACAGCCAGATCCTCAGGGCTGAACTCGCCCGGCTGCTCGACGCGTCGGACTCGCCGGTGCTCCCCCTGCTCGACCCGGTCGCGGCCCGCGGGGCCGCCGCCGAGGCGCGCGGCGGAGCGCACTGGCTGAGCCGCCTGAACATCGAGATGGTGCTCCAGCTCCACGGCTGGCTGACGACGTACGGGGTGCGGCTCGCGCTCTGACGCGGACGGCTGCCCGCCGCACGGTTCGTGCGGCGGGGCGCCCGGGTGGGGGATGCGGCGCTTGGTTATGGGGCTTGGGGGGCGTGCCACTT
>NZ_JBHYJH010000284.1:0-7397 GCF_042740445.1 Streptomyces sp. NPDC059003
GCGGGGGGGGGGCGCGCCGGGCATCGCCTTGGGTTCGGGCGACCCCCGGCGCGCCAGACCGGTCACAGTGACGGATGTACCCACCTGGGGCCACACCTCTGAGACCACGCCCATATCAGGCGGTACCTCGGGGCCGGATCGCCGTCCGGGAGCGACGCATCCGGACAGCGGGGTGCCCTGCGCCTGCGCCTGCGGCTCGGCCACCGGGCACGAGGTGCGTCCGTGAGACCGCGCCAGCGTACGACCTTGGATCCTGGCCAGCCCGCCCCCACACCGGCGGCGCCGGAACGCGCCTCCTCGAGGTCACTCCGCGGTGGCAGCGCCACCAGCGACGGCCGGGGAAGTGCCCAGGCTGAACGGCCAAGAGACCGGTCCCTCCGGCGTGGGAGATTCGCGGTGGCCGGGCTACTGGGTCCGGCCCGGCCTACCTTCCGGATCGCCACAACGGCACCGCGGCGACCATCCGCCGCTCCAACCCAAGGCCGGAGGGAACTTCCATGACCGTCGAGATCCACGAGGACGTACGCCCGAGCACGGGCCAGCTCGCCGCGCAGATCGCGGCAAGCCTGTGGACGCACGATGACGCGCTGCCCTCATACTACACGAGGTGGCAAAAGCAGAAGGGGAGGATGCGGCCCCTGGCGGCGGCGCTGAGGGCCCCGGCCGTCACAACGGCCGCCGACGTCGAAGTCGATGACCTGGTGGTGATCTTCGACCAGCGGCGCCGGGCCCGTCAGTTCGACCTGCTGCGCTACCTCACCGCCCGAGAGGCGGTCGCCGACCGCGAGACGACGGTGGCCCGCGTGACCGCCAAGACGGCCTGCACGATCACCGTCGTCGAGTGCCAGCTTCCGACCGGCTACTGGGCGTATAGCGCGACCTGCGCGCCTTCGGGGAGCCGCAGGCGCACGCCCAGGACCGCACGATGCGCCTGAACGTCCCTGGCCGACCGATAGGCCGCCTCGGAGCGCTCAATGTGCTGCGCCGCCGCATCGCCGAGCACATTGACTTCCCGGAATGGGATGCCGGGTACGCGGCCTCGAAGCGGGAGCAGCAGGCTGACGACGAGGAGCGCCGCGCCCGACACGGTGCCGAACATGAGCGGCAGCGCCCCCTTCGCGCCGCCGCAGAGCGGCTCGGGCAGATCTCGGCGACGACCCGATGCAGTGGGGCGGTCCGTTGGTGGCAGGGCCGTCGTTGCCCAGGCGCTACGCGAACCGGGACGGCTGCGCGCCTATGTCGCAGGGCTCAAGGCCATCGGAGCCCTCAGCGACGACGCGTATGTGGTGGCGCAGGAGCAGTTGGACGTCCTCGGCCACTGACCGGGGCCGCAGGATCGACGGCTGGTGCCCGCGCCGCGCCTGAGTCCGCGCCCACCTCCGGGCGCGGACTCGGGCCGCTCACGGCAAGCAGATCAGCTTGTCGAGGGCGGCCTTCACCGCGTCGAGCGTCGTCGCCCGCCCGTACTCGATCGCACCGGCCGCGTCGAGGACCTCGCTCAGGAGCTTGCGGTCGTTCTCCTCCCAGTGCGCCCAGCCGGTGACCGCCAGGGTGAGCTTCTCGCGGGCGTAGAAGAGGTCCGTCTTGGCCTCCGCCGACGACGGGTTGGCCAGGTACGTCTCCAGGAGCGTGAACAGTTCCTGCCCCGCTTCCGCCAGGTCCCCCGGGGCCCCGCTCTCGTGCTCGCGGCCGTCCACGCCCATGGTGAAGGGCTGGTCTATGACGTACGTCCTGTCCAACATTCGCTCCTTGTGAATCTACGGCCGCGCCCACCGGACGCACCCGAACTGAAGACCGACCCTAATGTCCGGGACCCCGGCGGGGGCCCCGCGGCCTGCCGGAAGTCGCTCAGGACTACTGCAGGGCAGCGGCGACGGCCGCCGCGCAGGCCTGGGTGTCGTCGTAGTAGTGGCTCACCGGCGTTTCGGGATAGCCGGGAGATGTGTACACCGGCGTGGCCACGCCATCGGTGATCAGCCGGGCGCGCCAGCCGCAGTGGTCCCGGACCGCGTGGGCGATGTTGTTGCGGAAGTCGACGAGGACGTACGGCGGCCGCGTTCCGTCGGCGGCCGCCGTGCTGTACCCGGCCATGAGTGCGACCGGGCGTCGCTGGCGGCTCCGGTCGGCGGGCCGGTAGCCGGATTGCACGCCGATGAGCTGGTCTTCGAGCAGGGAGCGCAACAGCCGGTCGGCGCGGCACTCGCACACCGCCGCCCGGCACTGTCGCGTCGCAACCCAAGCCTTCAGCTTGGCGACGCCGCTGAAGATCGCGGTCATCTCCTGCCTGCCGAGCTCCTTCAGAGGATCGTCGGGCTCGTCCGAGTGACCCAGCATGGTCGAGGCAGCGAGGGCGTTGGTGCGCAGCTCGTCGAGGCGGATCCGGAGTGGGCCGAAGCACTGCGGGACGGTGCCGGCGGCCAGGGTGGCGAGCGGGCCGGTGCGTTCGCCAAGGCGCGGGCGGCCTCTACGGCCCCGGCCGGGGTGGTGATGGGCATGACGAAGTTCTCCGTGAGTTGGTGGGTGGGCGGAAGGTGCGGACTGCCTTCCTGCAGTGGTCTGCGTCCCGGCCCAGGCGGGGATGACCTGGGACGCGGCGGGCAGTTCGGGCCGCTTGGGTTCGATCTTCCGGGGCATGACGCGTCCTTCGAGGGCGGTCTGCGCGTTGACCAGGTCGAGGATCTTCAGGAGGAGGTCGGCGGGCACGCCGGTCAGCTTCAGGACCTCGGCCGCTGAGGCGTCCTCGGTCAGCCGCACGGAGCCGGAGCAGTGCGCCTGCGGCGCGGTGGAGCCGTCGGGCCGGTGCTGCGTCGGGGACCAAAACGACTGCTTGCGGGCATCGACGGCATGCGGCTGCTCGTACGGTGCGGCCCTCAGCGCGGGCAGCACCTCGCGCATCCGCCGGTTGAGCGCCTGCCGGTTCCGGGTGTCTTGCTGGGCCTCGCGCTGCCGGGCCAGGGCGGTGCCGAAGGTCTGCTGTTAGCCGGGCAGCAGGCTCTCGATGATGTGGCGGGCTTTGCTGTCGGGCGAGGTGTCGATGCCGACGGTGACGGGCTCGGCCCGCCACTCGTAGTACTCGCTGGGGTAGCCGCCGCGGACGGTCAGCCGTCGTCTGGCCGCGCCCTTGCGGTAGCTGCGCTCGTGAATGAGTGACAGGCTCATCCCGCTCGAGTGCTCCAGCGTGACGCTCACGAAGTCCACGGGCGTGACCCGGTGGCGCCAGCCGCCCCCCTCAACCTGGCGGTCGTTGAGCTCGACGGCGAGCGTCCGGCGGATCCGGTCGGCCAGTTCGTGGGCCTCGCGCCGCTCCACCTCCCGTCGCGCGGTGCGTGCCAGCCACGTCTCGGAGGGGGCTGCCTCGGACGCCTTGGCCTGCTGCCGCTCACCCAGGGCCGTCACGAGGAAACCTCCTCGGCGTAGGTCAGGCCCTGGGTGGCCGCGTCGTAGAGCGCTCCGTGGAATGCCAACTCGGCGACGCGCTCGTACCGGGCCTGATCGAACGTGGTGAACGGCAACTCCACGCCGTGGGAGGCCAGGAGCCGGGCGAACGGCAGAGCGGTGCCCTCCGGGTAGATCCCCTGGTCCGGCACCAGGTCGGCCGCCGGCCAGTAGAAGCGCTTCTCGTAGCGCACCACGGCGCCGGAGAGGCTGTCGTACACCAGGACGTGCAGGGGCAGCTGCAGCTCTTGGAGGCGGCGGTGTCGGCGACCGGTCACACCGAGCACCACCGTGTCTCCGCTGCCTGCTCGAGGACGGAGTTGGAGGCGCTGCTCGGGGGGGGAAAAGCGGTGAGCGCCGAGCGGGTCGCCGAAGTCCTCGCCTCCCCGGAGGCGCGGCTGCTGGCCTTTGCGCACGGTGGCCAGGTGCTGATCCACCCGTCCGCCACGAGCCTGTTCTACGCGGTGCTGGGGCGACGAACCCACCGCGACCCCAAGCCAACTGGCCCGGCCCCGCTGATGATGGTGGCGCCGGTGCCCAAGACCCGGCCGGTCAGCGAGCAGGACACTGCCACGGCGGCGGCCGCGGCCGCGCTGCGGTGGCTGGACAAGCTGCTGGAGGTCTTCGCCGAGCCGTCCTGGCCCGCGCTGAAGAAGGGCGGGATCAGCGTGAAGGAGGTGCGGCGCCTCGGCCGGCTGCTGCACATCCCGGAGGGGGAAGCCCGGCTGTGGCTGCACCTCGCCGACGGCCTGGACCTGATCGAGGCCCGGCACGGGCGGTGGCAGCCCACCAAGCAGGCCGCCGCCTGGAACAGGGCGGAGCCCGCCGCCCGCCTGGCCGACCTCGGCCGCGCCCTGCCCGGGCTGTCCGCGCTGCCGCTGCTGTCCCTGCCGGACCCAAACCGCCCCCAGCAGATGGCGACCACGCTGAGCAGCGGCGCCACGGTGCGCCACGCCTGGCAGGCCCGGCGCACCGTGCTGCGGGTCCTCGCTCAACTCCCGGCCGGGCAGGGCACGCTCGTCGACCAGGAGCTAGCCGCCACAGTCTACTACCGCAGCCCACCGCCTTCGCCCCGTACCGACACCGGCCGCCGCTCAGTGACGACAGCCTGCTCAGCTACATGAGCATCTGGTGCTCCTCGAAACTGGAGGCGGACACGGTGACCGCGGTGGTCATGCGCGAGCTGGAACTACTGGCCCTGGCGGCCGACGGCGCGCTCACCGGCCTGGGCCGGACCCTGGCCGACGGGGCCGACAGCGAGCAGCTGCTCGCCGTGGCGACCGCGCTGCTGCCCCTGCAGGACAAGGCCGCCGTCCTCGCCGACCATCTAGTCGTCGTCGCGGGTGTGCCCACCCCCGACCTGACGGCGGTCCTCGAGGACCTGTGCGACCTGGAGCGCAGCGACGCGCACACCCAGTCCTGGCGGATCACCCCGACCAGCGTCCGCCGCTACTTCGACACCCACCCCAACGCGGACCCCACCAAGGCTGGGGCCCGTCTGGAGGCCGTCTCCAGCACCCCGATCCCGCAGACCGTCACGTACCTGATCACCGACACCGCGAACCGCCACGGGCACATCACCGTCAGCCAGGCGCTCGCCGTCCTGGACCTACACAGCGAGGCCCTGGCCACCGAGCTCGCCCACCGCCGCGAGCTGCGCCACCTGGGACTGAGCCAGGTCGGCCCCACCGTCCTCCTGGCCGAGGCGGACCAGGAGGACGTGCTGAAGGCACTGCGCGACGCCGGGTACGCACCGTCCGGCCGTCGGGAGCAGCTCGCCGCCCAACTGGCCCCGGTGCGCGGCGGGGGAGAGGCGTACGAGGCGCCGCCGCAGCTGCGCGCCGGCGCCCGAAGCCGCCGAAGGACTACCCGACGTGGGTCGCCGCGCTGCCCGCCGATGAGGAGCCGGGCACGGAGTCGCTGGCCAGCCAGATCAGCGAGCTCGCCCCGGACCTGGGTGCGGCGGACTGCACGGCGCTTGCCGCCGCGATCGACTCCTGCGGCCGGGTGCACATCGAGTACCGCACCGGAAACGGCGGGCACTCCACGGTCACCGTGACCGCACCCATGCTGAAAGGCCACGCCCTCACCGGAACGGCCCGGAGCTACCACCTGCCGCTGTACCTGAACTCCCTGCGGCTCGTGCTGCCCCTCCCCGTGCCCCGCAGCGGGAAGAGAAGCTAACCCGCGTTTGGCCATGGGGCCGCGTGGTGCTCGCGGCCGAGCCTGATCATCGCGTACCGCCTGACGAGAGGACAGCCTGTCGCCCGGACGCGCCGCTCCAGGGGCCTGTGCGTCGTGTGGGCACGAGAGTGATCGTCATGAACGAGAGCACGGATGAGCGCACAGGGACCTGGCACGAGCAGGAGTGGAGTTGGGAGGCCGAACAGCCCGGGCTGCGACCGGCCATGGCCCTGCTCGCTGACTTCGCAGGGTCCGGCCCCGTTGGAGCCGACGCAGATGCGGCCTGGTGGCGGGGCGGCTCGTCGCAGACGGGGTGGGACGTGGAGGGCGATGGCGCTCGCGTCGATGTGAAGCGGGCGTGGTGTGCTTGGTACTGGTGAGCTCGTCTATTCAAGTGTCGCCAATTCCTCCTGGAGTAGAGCCTGCTCGTGACCGTGTGTCATCGCGGGGATGCGGGCAACGTCCCGACCCTGGGCTATGGGTTCAGAGGCATAGTTAGACTTAATGGGCGTCGGACGCTGCCTCGAACGCCATCTGCACCTCCGCAGTGAGCGGGTGACCGATGCCGAGCACCCGGACACAATCCTCGGTCAGTTCAGCGAGGCGCTGTGCGCGATCCCGCGGGCTACTGCGGGACGCGTATAACAAGCGGACCCTGAGCGTCACTTCGTGGTCGGGCCCAAGCAGGCGACGGGCGTCCGTATAGAGGCTCTCAGGGGTTGCATCCACAACCGGACGGCTGCCACCACCTTCCGCGTCGCCGGTCTTCAATAGGGCGAGCCGGATGCGCAACATGCTGAGGCTGTCCCAACTCATGCAGGCGTTCGCCGTTGCCAGGAGTTCGTGCCCGACTTCCTGGGCCTCGGTGACAGCGCCCTCGTTGTGCAACGATTCGACATAGGCGAGTTTGATCTTCACTGCCTCGGGGTGCAGGTACCCAAGGATGCGGTCCGCCTCCGTGGCGTTGACATGGGCGACGTCGACCGCCTCGGACAGGCGCTTCGACCCGCGCAGCACGGAGATCAGCGCCGACCGGGCCCACAGCACCCGTTGGTGGTCCGCGCCGAACCGCCCTTCGGTGTCCTCCACCAGATTGACGGCGCAGTCGGTGGCCTCCGCCGTCTCACCGCAGCGGATCAGGCCCTCGACGACGCTGGCTCTCACCCAGAGAACAATCGGGTGGTGCGGACCCAACAGCTCAGACAGACCGGGGATCTCATGGCGAAGGTAGTGAACCGCAGAGTTCCAGCCCCTGACTTGAGCGGCCGCGTACAATGCGTCGATCCGGGCCAGGCTGAGGTCCAGCGTGTCCACAGCCGGATCGCCTTCCCAACGCGTGAGCAGCCTGTTGGCGGGGTGCCAGGCGCCAGACCAGTCGCCAGCGGTGCCCACCCAGTAGACGAGCCGCCGCTCACTCAGACGTGTGTAAGGCGAGTCGGCGCCGAGCATCTGACGGGAGTCTTCACAAACGGCTTTGGTCAGCTGGACCGCCTCCCTCATCCGGCCCGTCTCCCCTGCCCAGTACGCTGCGGCCTGCCGAGCGGCGAGCGTGCCCAGATGGTCACCTCCAAGCCGCTGGGCGCAGCGCTGGACGAGCCCGTTGGCGTGCGAGGCCGCCGCCTCCGGACGGCCCGAGCGCCCCAGATGCCGGATCGCCGTGGCCAGCTCCCCGATCTCCGGGTTGCGGGCGGGCCAGAGTTGCTCCACCGGGGCCAGCCGCACCAGCCCCGCAGCGTCGCCCTCTCCTGAGCCATCGTCGTCTTCTTCGTCGCCCCAGC
>NZ_JBHYJH010000285.1:0-7381 GCF_042740445.1 Streptomyces sp. NPDC059003
CTCGCCCATCTTCTCGGAGGACCCGATCAGGATGTTGATGCGGCCGTCCCAGGCTCTCGCCGTGAGGTCCGCGAGCGCCTCGGGGTCGTCCCCGGCGTCATGGATGTAGGCGATCTTGTCGGCGGGCACGCCGCAGCGGATGAGTTCCGTTTTGAGGGCGTCGTAGGTGCAAAACCCGGTCGCGCTGGTGCCCCGTTTGGTGCCTGGTGTCCCCAGGTCGCAGAAGATCAGGATGAGCCCGCCGGGAGTCGGGTGGGGCCGCAGGTCGCTCTTGGAGTAGGTGTAGCGGTTGTTCTTGGTGCGCTCGTGGAGTTCTGCGGCCAGTTGCGCGGTCACGGTGATCTTGTGGCCGGGCTCGGCGTCGGCACGCAACAGCCGCGGGTCCAGGGCGATCTTCCGGCCGTCGGTCGTGACCGACAGCATGATGTCGGCCTTGGGCGCGGCCTCAAGCCCGCCGGGGCGCCCGGCGTCCTCCCAGGCCGCCAGCTCCTCCAGCCAGGCGCGGCGGGCATCGCCGTTGTGGATGGCGGTGCCGCGGGCGATGAGCTCCTTGCCGTAACTCCGTTGCTGGGCGGTGTCGTCGGCCAGGACCAGGTTGGCCTTGCCGCCGCGGATGGCGGGGCGCTCGATCCCGGCGTCCTCGGCCAGCATCACGTCGGCGACCGTGAGCCACATCGTCATCAGCGACTGCAGGTCCACGAACCGGGAGAAGCGTTCGACGAGTTTGATGCCGGAGCCGTCGGGGGCCTGTTCGATGCGGGTGACGAGTTCGCCGTAGGTCATGCCCCAGTCGTCGAAGAGCAGGACGGCGAAGGCCTTCAGGACGCTGTCGTCGGCCAGGCGCAGCAGGTTGTGCATGTCGGCGATCGTGTTGGTCAGCGGTGTGCCGGTCAGCAGGGCCAGGGTCGGCTGGCGCTGACGGACGTGGTGCAGCCAGGTGGTGAGCTGGTGCAGGTGGATGCCCCGCAGGGAGTCCTCGGGAGCGTTGGAGAGCAGTCCCGACTTGATGGACAGGCCCTTGTAGCGGTGGGCCTCGTCGACGATCGCGTAGTCGGGTCTGAGGTCGTCGAGGTAGATCTCACCGGGACGGCGTCGAGGAGCCTTGGCCCGGCGGATCTCCTGGCGGCGACGCTCGAGGCGCTCCTGGAGAACCGTGTGCCGCAGCTCGACGCCAAGGCGGCTCTTCTCGGCGGAGATCTGCTCGGCCAGGAGCCGGATCTCCTCCTCCTCGTACCACTCCTGCCACTGCGGGCTCATGGAAACGGACTGGAAGGCCTCTTCCTGCCAGATCACCAGGTCGTACACGTGGGCGTCGCTGCGCAGGTACTCCAGCAGCGGACGCCGTCTGGCGCCCTTGAGGTCTGCGGTGCGAAGGGTCAGGATGCGGGCGTTGGGGTAGAGGAAGTGCGCCTCGCCCTCCCACACGCCCAGCGCCTTCTTCGGAGCGATGACGAAGGGACGCTGGATGCGTCCGGCCTGCTTGAGCGCCATCGCGCCGACGATGGCCGTGGTGGTTTTCCCCAGGCCGGCCTCGTGCGCGACGATGACCGACGTGGAGTGCAGCATCCGCGCCGCGGCGGCGTTCTGGTGCGCCTGGAGCGTGCGTTCCTTGGTCCGTCCCTGCGCGGGCGGGGTGAGTCCCTCCCAGCGGGTGAGGACGTGGCCGTTCATCTGGGTGTTGTAGGCGTCGGTGAGGGCACGCAGGCGCTCCTCGCCGTCCAGGACCCAGGCCTCGAACCCGGCCCGCATCGCATCGACCTTCTGCCGGAACTCCCGGGTGGCGTCCTCGTCGACCAGCTGCAGGGTGCGGGTGCGCCCGTCGGCGAGGTGGAGGACTTCCTGGCACATGATCTGTGTGGTACCGCCGTTGAGGGCGCGCATCGCGACGTCGACGGCGCGGCGCCGCGGGGTGCCGTGCAACGCGTTGGCGGCGTCCAGGACGGCATGGGCTTTGATCGTCCACCCGGCGTGGGTGTGGACGACGACCAGCGTCGGATCGCCCAGGCGCTGGCGCAGGTAGTCCTGGACCAGGGTTTCGGGGATCCAGGCGGCGCCGAGTTTCGCCTTGAATTCGCCGATCTTCCGCGGCGTGGGCATCGCGCCGGTCAGGGCGGTGACATTCACCTGGAATGCGGGATCACGGCGGGCGGCTTCGGTGGCGATGCGGAGTTTGTCGCGTACGGCGCCGCTGAGGTACAGCCATGCCGGAACCAGTTCGCCCGCACCGCGCGGATCGGGGTCGTCGAAGACGTCGGTACCCAGCGCGGCCCGGGCCTGCTTGAGGTCCACGCCCAGCAGGCGGGCGATCTCGCCGAGGTCGACACGGCCGGTGGCGCCGTGGACGGCGGCCAGGGCGGTGTGGGGGTCGTCGGTGGCTTCCAGGGCCGTGTCCTGGGCCTCGGCACGCGCATCGAGGATGGAGGCCAGGACCGGGGCCTGGGTGTCCTTGTCCCACCGCTCCAGTCCCAGCACACTGGCGGACTGCGGGTCCATCAGGAACCAGCCCCACGCGGTGGGACGCGGCCGCGTCTCCCCTGCTGCCGCAGCGGGCCGGTGCGCGCGGGACAGATGCTGGCCTGGGCGGCACAGCGGGCCCCAGCGGCGGGTGTAGGAGCTGTGGGCGGACTTCAGGCGGGCGCGCAGCTCGTCGGCTGCTGTGCGGTCGGCGTCCGCGGCGGCGTCCAGGGCGCGCAGCTGGAGGGCCAGATCCCGCAGCAGGATCAGCTGGTGGAGCTGGGTGGTGTCGCCGTCGGCGGGAATGGCCTCGATGGGGGCAAGGCCGTTGTTGTGCTGCCAGATGGTGCCGTTGTCGTCGGTGAACAGGCGGCCGGAGAAGTCGCTGGCGTGTTTGGTTCGGGCCTCTTGGAACTGGAGCGGGGGCCGGTCGGGCCCCTGGGGGTGAGGGCGGTAGGCGAGGCCGTCGGCTGCTGCCTGAACAGCGGTGGCGCGCAGGGCGGCTTCCAGGTGTGCTGCGATGTCGGCGTTGCCGTGGACGGTGAGTTCGGGTCCGCGCTGGGTGGTGCGCATGGCGAGCTGGCCCAGGATGTGCTCGGGGTGGCGGTGGAAGTAGCCGTTGAGGTCGGGGCTGTGGGAGCCCAGGCGGTAGGGCTCGGACCGCAGCCAGGACGGGTCGCGCACTGGGTCGCCGGGCATGCGCTTGCGGAAGACCACCACGTCCACCACCACGTCGGTGCCTGCGGAGCGGGCAAAGACGCGGGCCGGGAGCCGGTAGGCGGCGATCAGATCGGCATGCCGGGCCATCTGTTCGCGGGCCCTGGAGCGGCGCGCATCCAGCGTGCCCACGGAGGTGATCCAGATGCCGTAGGCGCCGGGCCGCAGCAGCTCCAGCTGTTTGATCAGGAAGTAGTTGTGGATCAGATGCCCGTCGCGGTGCGGTGCAGGGTCGAAGACGGCGATGTTCGCGAAGGGGGGATTGCCGATGCTGAAGTCGAAGGTGTCCGGCGGGAGGTCGGTTTCGGCGAACGACTCCCCAAGGACGGTGATGTGCGGAAAGAGCAGGCGGGAGAGCTCGGCGGTGGTCGTCTCGCTCTCCACACACGTCAGCCGCACCCCTTGCGGGGCGGTGCCCGCGAACACCCCCATGCCCGACCCCGCATCCAGCCCTTCTCCCCCGTCCCAGCCGAAGGCCTGCAGCCCGGCCCACATCGCGCGGGCGACGTCGGGCGGGGTGTAGTACGCCGAAACCGTCGAGCCGGCGGCCGCGCGCCATTGTGTGGGCGACAGCAGCCGTCCCAGCTCGCCCCGCACGCTGGCGAAGCGCTGCCACTGCTCCAGAGCGGCTTCGAAGGCCCCCTCACGCTCACCTCCGGGCCCGAAGACCGGATCACCGTCCCGGGGCCGTGGCGCGAAGACCGCCGGGAGGGAGCCCCATCCGGAAAAGCAGGCCAGAATGTCTCGGTCGGCGGCCCTCAGCGCCCGTCCGGAGGCCTCGAGTTCCTCTTTCAGCGCGATCGCGGCGCAGTTGGCCTGGGCTTTGGCCACCGGGTCGGCGCCCTCCAAGGCGTGCTGGCCGGTGTAGGTGAACCGCGGCAGCGCTAGCCCGGGGTGGGGGGCGGGGCGAACACCAGCTCCTGCAGGACCTTCTCCTGTGCCATGGCCCGGGCCTGATTGTGCTGGCCGATGCGCTCCTGGTAGTCGTCCGTCGGGTCCATCGCCTGCTGGATCTCGGCCATCAGCTCGCCGATCCGCGCTTGCGCGCGCATCCCCAGGTCCGTGAAGTACCCTGTCGGATCGTGCAGTTGATGAAGCGCCTGCGGGTACTGGTGCTCCCAGTGCTCGAGGGCCATCTGCCCGAACTGGTCCACCTTCGCTCCCCTCGCGGGTGCTGGCCGCCAGCCCGGCGACCTGGTCGGCCAGGTCCTTGCGGGAGATGACCGTGCGGTCATCGTCCCACCCCTGGGCCCGCGCTTGGTCCCGCAGGTGTTGGATCTCCCGCAGCACCGGCGCGGTCGCCTTGATCTGCCGGCCCGCCCGGTCCCGGTCGCTCTTGTCCTGCTCACGGTCCAGGTGGACGGCGCGCAGCATGGCGACCATCGCATGGGTCTGCCGCTCCAGCTCGGCCAGCAGGCCGCTGGGCACTCGCATCATTGCTGCCTGGTGCTGGGACGACCGCTGGGAGATGAGCTCGCCGAGGTGCTGGGCTTCGGGCGTGGCCGTGCGTGCGCGGCGCCGTGTTGCCGCTGTGTACTCGACGTAGGCGGTGCTGTACGCCTTGGGAATGGTCAGGTGGGTGTAGGGGCCCCAGGTGCGGGCGCCCTCCATGTCCCAGTCCTCGTCGTAGGCCTGGACCGTGGAGCCGATGACGGCCGCGCGGGAGCGCCCCGGCGTGCGCCGTTCCCCCAGGCCATGTGCCGGCTGGTACCGAGAGAGCCACTGCTGGTCCCTCTTGCTGAAGGAGATGGTGCCATAGGCCTGGCCGTCGACGCAGACGCTGCCGTGCTCGTCGGCCAGCGTGACCCTGGCGATGGCGCTCTGGTAGGTCAGTTCGTCCCGCCGTTCCATCTCGGCCCGCAGTGCCTGCTGGCGCTGGCCCAGAGCGTCTTCGTACTCCTGGGAAACCTCCCTGACTCCGCCCTTGCGCCGGTGCAGCTTCTCCAGCTGCCGCTCGAGGGCTACCTCTGAGAGACCGGCCGGATCCTCCAGGGCGCGCAGGTGCCGGAGCTCGTGCACGGACCAGGCGGTGCCCAGGGCACGGATGCGCCGCGCGATGATCTCCCAGTCATCGCTTCCGGACGTGTAGTCCCGGTGGAGGGTGATCAGTTCGGCCTGCTCCCTGCTGATGCCCACCTGCTCCAGTGCTGCAGGGTCGGGGCGGGCGGCGATCTCCAGGGCTGCACGGTGCCGGACCTCGGCGTCGAGAGCCTTGAGGCGGCTCTCGATCTCCTCGCGGGCGTCGGTGTCGGCATACGAGCGCTGCTGGCTGGTCAGCTCCTCTCGCTCGTCCAGCAGAGCCTGGACAGCGGGCACATCCCGGGGCGCTGGCCGCTGGGCGAGGTCCTGCAGAAGATGGCGGGCCCGTTCGGCGCGCAGCAGGGTGCGACGTGCCATGGCGGCCGAGATCCGGGCAGGAACGTCACCGTCGCGGTAGCGGGAGTTCCAGTAACTGATGGCCCGGTCCAGCTCGTCCAGCTCCTGCACCAGGACCTCCGGGCGCATGCCGGACGGCGCGGGTTCCTTGGTTTCCCGGGCCTGCGCCGGGGAGCGGACAAGGACGTGCCTGCCCTGGGCGGCGAACTCGGTGAGGACGGCGGTCAGGTTGCGGTCGACGGTGGCACGCTTCCACTGCGATCCACTGCCGTACTTGCCGATCGACGGCTTCCAGTAGAAGTGTCCTTGGGTCTGGCAGGCCTTCTTGTCCTGCGGGTTGTCCCGGTGCGCACCGTGGACGACGGCCCCGCCCTCCCGGGTGAGCTCGACCCAGGCCTTGTCCCGCTGCTCCTCGGGCAGGGATGCCGCCTGATGCTGGCGGGCTGCGAGGAAGGCGAAGCGCGTGCTGCGCCACTCCCCTCCGGGGATACGGACGCCGTCGACATCGCCGATGACGCCGTCGATGGTGTCCCGGGCTGTGGCGATCAGCGTGCCGTCGGGGCCGTAGACGGCGAATGTGGCGTCGATCAGGCCGCCCGCCCGGGTGAAGTGGTACCCGGGCGCGCCGGTGACCGGCTGGGCGGCAGCAGGCAGCACCGCCGCACCAGCTGCGGCGGCTCCGGCTGCGGCAGGTGCTTCCGGCGCCTGTTGTGCGGCACTTTGTGGCTGCTGTCTGGCGGCCTGTTGCCGTTCAACGGCCTCGCTTCTGCAGTTGACGGTGATCGCCGTCCGGTGGGCATCCCATCCTGTCAGGCGAGCCAGCAGCCGCAGTCCATCGCCTTGCGTTCCGTGCGGATCCCACGCCGCTTGCAGGGTGATGGCGGCCCGATGGATCTCCACATGGCCGCAGACACGGTTGTTCAGGGCCGGCGCGCATGGATCACCACCGCGGCGCTGCCACGCTGCGTCCAGGGCCCGGGTCAGCTTGGCCGTGGTCCGGCTGCCGGCGAGCGTCGCGCGGTGCGGCGAGATCTCCCACGCAGCCCAGGCTTCAGCAATGTGCTGCTGTGCCAGACGGAGCGCCTCGCCGGCCTCGGACCACCCCTCGTCCGTGGCCACGTCCGCATACGGGCCGGGGTGCACCGCTGCGCCCAGGCGCTCGGCGTCCTGCCACTGCTGCTTGCGCACCAGCAGTTCAGCTGCCTGGCCCGCATCCCAGTGCGTGGGGTACGTGGTCTGGGTGGCGATGGAGCCGTCGGGGAGGTTGAGGACTTCCACCTTGCGGCTGTGGCGGCTTGGTTTGACGGTGACGTGCCGACCGCCGGGGGCGAGCTGGGCAAGCTGGCCAAACCTGCGGTGGTGTGTCTTGCGGACCTCGGTCAGGGACGTGAAGAACGGGCGTGCCGGAATCGGCTCCGGGTCCAACTGGGCGGGGTCGAAGGGCTCTTCTGGCGGATCGTGAAGCGGGGTACCGGAGGAGTGGTCGGCGTCGTCGACGTCCTGGGGCGGGCTGGCGGCATCCGGTGGGTCGGTGCGCAACGATGCCTCCCTCCCGCGCGGGAGGTGCCATGCCCGGACGTGGTGCCCCGCACGTGAACTGATCCTCGGCGGCGCCTGGGGCGGGGACCGAGGTCGGCCACCACCCCCGGCGCCGGTTTCCCGCACGGTGGGAGACTGGGTTCCGAACGTCTTGCACGGCGGAATTCCTCACCCGGCGAACCGGGCCGCGGCAGCGGGATCGCGACGAGCTCCAGGGGCGGGGAGCGCGCGTGCGTGCGTGCGTGGGTTGTGCGGGTCACAGCAAGGCGGGCGCGTCGGATGGTGGTTGCCATCC
>NZ_JBHYJH010000286.1:0-7333 GCF_042740445.1 Streptomyces sp. NPDC059003
TAAACCTCCCGATGTGCGGACGGCGGCGTCGTCGAGGTTCCGCACGTCCGCGTCCCCCGGGCGGGTGGGGTCGGGGGGGGGGGGGGGGGGGGCGGGGGGGGGGGGCCGCCCCCCCCCCCCCCACGCCGTGTCCGACGGCTGTGGGGCTACTGCCCGAGCGTGCCGCCGTACAGCTTCGCCCCCGTCAGGCCCAGCTTGCCCGGGGTGACGGAGACCTGCGGCACGGTCGCGCGGTCCTTCGGGGTGCCGTACCAGACGCCGCCGGTGGAGGCGTCTTCGCCGGGCGCGCCGACCGCCGAGTCGGGGTACGTGTCGCCGTTGTAGTCGTCCACGGCGACCGCCGCGCCGAAGCGGTCGCCCGCCTCGGCCGTGCCGGGGACACCCTCGGAGTTCTGGCTGTGCGCGGTGCCGTAGAACTCCTTGCCCGTGCCGGTGGACTCCAGGATCCAGTACGTGCCGGCCTTCTTGGCGCCGCCGACTGCCTCGTCGCTCGCGCCGGCGATCAGCTCGTCGCCGTCCTCCCGGTCGAGGTCGCCCACGGCGAGCTTCGCGCCGAAGTTGTCCTCGGCCTCGGCGGCACCGCCGACGCGGGGCGTGTCCTGGGTCGTGCAGCCGACGCCGCCGCCCAGGGTCGTGCCGGACTTGCCGTACACCGTCGCGATCGCGCCGCCCAGGCGGTCCTTGCAGAGGCCGTAGTCGCCCTCCTCGGACTCGGGGTGGCGCTGGGCCTGGCCGAGGGCGAGGTCGGTGGTGCCGTCGCCGTCGAAGTCACCGGCGGCGAGGGAGTTCGCGAGGTCGCTGGTGGACCACTTGGTCTTCCACTCGCCCGCCGCCTGGCTGTACACGCGGGTGCCCGCGATCTCCATGCCGCCGTACGACACCGCGAGGTCGTCGCGGCCGTCGGCGTCGAAGTCGCCGGTCGTCACCGCGCGCGGGCCGCTGAAGTGCCAGCTGTCGATCTTCGTCAGGGCGGCGGAGGAGCCCGCGGTGAACGGGCCGCGGCGCAGCATCAGCGCGCGGCTCTCGTCGCTCGCCGTGCTGAGCGCGATGTCCTTGTGGCCGTCGCCGTCGTAGTCGCCGACGGTGATCAGGCCGCCCGCGCGCTGGTCGGCGTACTCGCCGTTGACGGCGGTGAAACCGCCCTTGATGCCGGTCTTCGAACCCCACAGGACGGTGATGTTGCCCGCGTCGGAGTTCTGGATGCCCGCGGCGCCGCCGTTGGACACGTCCTCGCCGGGCGTGCCGACGACGATGTCCGTGATGCCGTCACGGTTCACGTCGGCGGGCGTCACCGCGTACCCGAAGCCGTCGTCCTTCTCCACGGTGCCGGGCACTCCGGTGGTGCCCTGGCTGACCGTCGTGGAGCCGTGCTTGCCGAGGCCGTTCTTGCCGCCCCAGACGATGTTGACGTAGCCCGCCTTGGCCTTGCCGCCGACGGTCGCGTCGGGCACGCCGACCGCCAGGTCCCCGAAGCCGTCGCCGTTGAAGTCCGACTTCGGCTTCACCGACGGCTCGGCCGCCGCGGCGGGCGTCGCGGACAGGCCCGCGACGCCGAGCACGGTCGCCGCGCACAGCACGGCGGCCGAGAGAGTCTTCTTACGCACAGTGTCTCCAGCTGACAGACGAGATGACGAGATAGAGAGATCGAGAGAGAGGAGAGAAGAGGGACGGGGGTCAGCGCAGGGTGTCGCCGAAGTGCCGGCCGGGGCCGCCGATCCCGAAGTCCGAGCCGTTGAACGACGCGGCGCCCGTCGTCGTGAGACCCGTCGCCGTACCGCGCAGGGACCACACCGCGCCGGCGTCCTTCGTGGCGCCGATGTCCTCGCCGCGCGCGCCGATCGCCAGGTCCGCCTTGCCGTTCTTGTTGATGTCCTTGATACGGAGGGACGAGCCGAAGTGGTCGTCGGCCTCGGCGACTCCGGGGACGCCCGGCGTGTTCTGGTGCCAGGCGCGGCCGTCGGCGAAGGCGCGGCCCGTGCTCGGGAGCAGGACGACGCTGCCCGTGCCCGGCGTGCCGACGACGTTCTCGCCGGGCACGCCCACGGCCACGTCGGCCTTGCCGTCGCCGGTGACGTCGCCGACGCTCAGCGCCGCGCCGAAGCGGTCGTCCCGCTCGGCGGCGCCCGGCACGCGCGGGCTGTCCTGGTCGTACACCACCGGAGCGCTGAACTTGTGGTCGCCGCCGTACCGGACGGCGATCGAACCGCCGGGGCGCTCGGTGGCGTTGCCCGTGACGAGGTCCGTGTAGCCGTCGCCGTTCAGGTCGCCCACGGCGGCCGTGTCCCGCGTGACCGTCGTCTCGTCGTCCGCGCCGAGGTCGATGGCGCCGTAGCCGTAGTCGCCCGCGCCGCCGTTCGTGTACGCGGTGTACGGGCTGCCGTCCGCGCGCTCGCCGTACACGACGAAGCTCGAACCGCCGTCCTTGAACAGGAAGGTGCCGGTCTCCATGCCGTCGAGGCGTACGCCGTCGGGCAGGAAGTCGACTTCGAGGCCGAACGCGTGGCCGGTGGGCCTGCCGTTGGCGAAGTAGTACCAGTTGTCGCTGCTGATCACGGCGAGTTGGGGGGCTCCGTCGCCGTCGAGGTCCGTGAAGGCGGTGTCCTCGCCGTAGCGGCCCGTGGCGTTCTCCGGCGCGTAGCCGACGATGCCGCCGGACTTGAAGCCGTTCCTGCCGCCCCAGATGACGGTGACGGTGCCGCTCGGCTTGCCCGTGACGCGCTCGCCGGGCGCGCCGACGATCAGGTCGGCGTACCCGTCGCGGTTGACGTCCCCGCTGGTGACGCTCTCGCCGAACTCGTCCTCCGCCTCGGTGACTCCGGGCACTCCGGCCGTGCTCTGCGTGACCGTCGCCGACCGCGACTCGTCGATGCCGGCGGCCGAACCGTACGTCACCGTCACCGCGTTGGCGCCGGGCGTGCCGATCGCCAGGTCGCGGTAGCCGTCGCCGTTGAAGTCGTCGTCGAGGACGGCGCGGGGTGCGGCCGTCGCGGTGGCCGAGAACGGGAGGGTGAGGCCGGTGGCGGCCAGCGCGGCGACTGTCGTCGCGACGGCCAGGTGTCTTACACGCACGAGGGCTCCCGGAAGGTGGGTGGGGCTTCCGGGGGTGTGACTCGGGAGGTGAACGAAAGGTTGTGCGGGGGTGTCCTCGCGGGGGGCGCCCCAATCCCACCCCTTCACCGAAACCATGGGGCTCCGCCCCCTGGACCCCCGTTCATCGGCGCTCCGCGCCTCGTCCTCAAACGCCGGACGGGCTGGATCTTCCGGCAGGATTCAGCCCCTCCGGCGTTACCCGAACCCCACCGTCGAGAAGGAGAGTCCGGGCTTGCGCTCCACCAGGGCTTCGCCCTTCAACCCCCGGTAGACCTCCACCACGTCCCGCCCCCGCCCCAGATCCGTCCGTACCACCACATCCGCCCGCCGGTCACCGTCGAGATCGGCGACCCCGACGACCCGGACCCGACCCCGCGCCGCAGGCACAAGCGTCGCCGCGGCGTTCCGCGCGACCCCGGACGCGCGCCCCCGATACACCCACACCTCACCCCCGACGCCACCCCCGCTCACGACGAGTTCGCTCAGCCCGTCCCCGTCGAGGTCACCCGTGGCGACGACCGCCCCCTTGACGTCGAGGGAGCCACGCCGGGCGCCGACCCCCGTCACGTCGTAGCGCAGGGCGACACCCCGCGCCCCGGGCACGACCGCGTCCACCCCCGCGCCGGCCCCGCCGAACCTCCCGAAGGCGATCCCCGTACCCGTAGGGAACAGCACCCCCGTCCGGGTGGGCCCCTTCGGCCCGCCGAGGACCAGGCTGCTCTCGGCCGTGCCGGCGGACTCGCGGACGACCAGGTCGTCGTAGCCGTCCCGGTTCACGTCCACCGCCGGACCCGCGGCGAGGTCGTTGCCGGGCGCGGTGATCGGCTTGCCCGCGCCGCGCGGCGCCCCCTTCCGCGTGAACGGGCCGCGCAGGAACGTCAGATGGGCCCCGCTCGCGTGCAGGACCAGGTCCCGCGCCCCGTCCCCGTCGAAGTCCCCGCACACCGGCTGGTCCGGCCAGTCGTTGCCGAGCCGCGCCCGCGCGGGCACCTGGAGCTTGACGGCCTTGCCGGTCAGGCCCTTCGGGGAGCCGAAGAGGAGCTGGAGCGGCACGGGCGGCTGCCCCTGTCCGTCGTACGGCGGATCCGTCGACACGACCAGATCCGTGAACCCGTCGCCGTCCAGGTCGCAGGACGCCTCGGACTCGAACGCGGCGGGCAGCTCGCCCTGCGTGCGGGCCCCGTTGGCACGTGCGCTCAGCACCTGCCGCGTACCGGGGACGAGTCCGTGCCCGCTGCCGTACACGATCCCGACGCCGGGGTCGTCGCCCTGCCCGCGGTGCGCGAGGTCGTCGAGGACGAGGTCACGGGCGCCGTCGCCGTTGAAGTCGTCCGGCACCTTGCTGCCCTTGCCGTGGGGGACCGGCTTGAGGGGGGCGCCCTTGACCGCGAGGCCGTCGTCCTTGGGGCGCGCGTGGGACTCGCCGTCGCCGCCGCAGCCCGCGAGGACCAGGCCGCAGATCGCCGTGGCGGCCAGCAGACGTATACCGGATCTCCTCAAGCCCACCCACCCCTTGAGCCAACGCAGTCGTCATGAGCACCACAGGTTTACACGGGAGGGCGCGAACGACGAGGGGCCGGTCCCGCCCAGTGGCGGAACCGGCCCCGTATGCCCGTCTCGTACCGCTGCCTCGCAGCCCTACTTCACCGGCTCGGGCTCCGGCTCGCTCTCCTTCTCGGCCTCGCCCGCGGGGTCGACGGGCGTCTTGACCGAGTCGAGGAGCAGCTGCGCCACGTCCACGACCTGGAGCGACTCCTTCGCCTGGCCGTCGTTCTTCTTGCCGTTCACGGAGTCCGTGAGCATCACGAGGCAGAACGGGCAGGCGGTCGACACGATGTCGGGGTTGAGGCTGAGGGCCTCGTCCACGCGCTCCGTGTTGATGCGCTTGCCGATCCGCTCCTCCATCCACATGCGCGCACCACCGGCGCCGCAGCAGAAGCCGCGCTCCTTGTGGCGGTGCATCTCCTGCTGGCGCAGGCCGGGCACCTTGTCCATGATCTCGCGCGGCGGCGTGTAGATCTTGTTGTGGCGGCCCAGGTAGCAGGGGTCGTGGTACGTGATCAGGCCCTCGACCGGCGTGACGGGGATGAGCTTGCCCTCGTCGATGAGGTGCTGGAGCAGCTGGGTGTGGTGGATGACTTCGTAGTCGCCGCCGAGCTGCGGGTACTCGTTGCCGAGGGTGTTGAGGCAGTGCGGGCAGGTCGCGACGATCTTCTTGGCCGACTTGGGCTTCTTCGTCGACTCGTCCTCGTCGTCCTCGCCGAACGCCATGTTCAGGGAGGCGACGTTCTCGGCGCCCAGCTGCTGGAACAGCGGCTCGTTGCCGAGGCGGCGGGCCGAGTCACCGGTGCACTTCTCGTCGCCGCCCATGATCGCGAACTTGACGCCCGCCATGTGCAGAAGCTCCGCGAAGGCCTTGGTGGTCTTCTTGGCCCGGTCCTCCAGGGCGCCCGCGCAGCCGACCCAGTAGAGGTACTCGACCTCCGTCAGATCCTCGATGTCCTTGCCGACGACCGGCACCTCGAAGTCGACTTCCTTCGTCCACTCCAGGCGCTGCTTCTTGGCGAGGCCCCAGGGGTTGCCCTTCTTCTCCAGGTTCTTGAGCATCGTGCCCGCCTCGGACGGGAACGCGGACTCGATCATCACCTGGTAGCGGCGCATGTCGACGATGTGGTCGATGTGCTCGATGTCGACGGGGCACTGCTCGACGCAGGCGCCGCAGGTGGTGCAGGACCACAGGACGTCGGGGTCGATGACCCCGTTCTCCTCCAGCGTGCCGATCAGCGGCCGCTCGGCCTCGGCGAGGGCGGCGGCGGGGACGTCCTTGAGCTGCTCGGCGGTCGCCTTCTCCTCGCCCTCCATGGACTTGCCGCCACCGGCGAGCAGGTACGGGGCCTTGGCGTGCGCGTGGTCGCGCAGCGACATGATGAGCAGCTTCGGCGAGAGCGGCTTGCCGGTGTTCCAGGCGGGGCACTGCGACTGGCAGCGGCCGCACTCGGTGCAGGTGGAGAAGTCGAGCAGGCCCTTCCAGGAGAACTGCTCGACCTGGCTGACGCCGAATTCGGTGTCCTCGTCCGGGTCCTCCCAGTCGATCTCCTTGCCGCCGGAGGTCATGGGGAGCAGGGCGCCGAGCGCGGTGCCGCCGTCGGCGTTCCGCTTGAACCAGATGTTCGGGAAGCCGAGGAAGCGGTGCCAGGCGACGCCCATGTCGGTCTTGAGGGAGACCGTGATCATCCAGATGAAGGAGGTCGCGACCTTCAGGCCCGCGAAGAAGTACGTGAGGTTCTGGAGGGTGGAGACGTCCATCCCCCGGAACGCCGAGACCAGCGGGTACGAGAGGAAGAACGCGGCCTCGTAGCTGTCCACGTGGTGCTGGGCGCCCTCCAGGGCGTGCAGCGTGAAGATGCAGACGCCGACGATGAGGATGACGCTCTCGATGAAGTACGCCTGACCGGTGTTGGACCCCGCGAAGCGGGACTTGCGGCCGGGCCGGCCGGGCCGGTTCAGCTGCCGGATGACGATCAGGGTCAGGATGCCGAGCACGGTCATCGTGCCGAGGAACTCGACGAAGACGTTGTACGGCGCCCAGTCGCCGATGATCGGCAGCACCCAGTCGGCCTGGAAGAGCTGGCCGATGGCGTTGACGATCGTCAGGAGCAGCGAGAAGAAGCCCACCGCCACGAACCAGTGCGCGACGCCGACGATGCCCCAGCGGTTCATCCGGGTGTGGCCGAGGAACTCCCTGGCCACCGTGATGGTGCGCAGTACCGGGTCGTTCGACCGGGATCCGGCCGGGATGGGTCGGCCGAGCATCATGAAGCGGATGATCTGCAGGATGGCACGGCCGAACAGCGCGACGCCGACTGCGATGAGGACCAGCGACACGATGATCGCGGCGAGTTGCATTTCGGGCTCCTCGGGCCTGCGGGTGGGCTTTTTCAGCTATTACTAAGCGGTAACTTATGCAGTCCGTCTGAGCGTACCCATGTATGTGGCGGCACTGTAGCCATGGTGACGGTGATCTGCGTCGCCTTCCCCTGGCGGGGGCGCCTTGTGCAGTGTCCCGCATGGGGCTGCGCCCCTTTCCCCCCTTGTCGGCGCTCCGCGCCTCGCCCTCAAACGCCGGGCGGGCTATCACCCCACCCGCCCGCCCTTCCCTGGGGGCTCCGCCCCCAGACCCCCTTCTCTCCGCGCTGCGCGCTCGTCCTCAAACGCCGGACGGGCTAAAAGCCCCCACCCGCCC
>NZ_JBHYJH010000287.1:0-7190 GCF_042740445.1 Streptomyces sp. NPDC059003
CACTGCCTTCTTCCGCTCGGAGAGGGCGATGAAGCTGCGGGCGGAGGGGCGCGTCAAGGAGCGCGCGCAGACGATTCTGCAGGTTTTTGAGCAGCGCGGGCTCGCTGTGCCGGATCCCGTCCGGGAACGCCTCATGAGCTGCCAGGACTTGGAGACTCTCCGGGTCTGGTTCAACCGTTCCCTGACGGTCACGAAGGCGGACGACCTCTTCGCAGAGTCCGACGGCTGAGAGCAGGATCGGGTGGCTGACCAGGGCGGGATTCCGCTGTCCTTCTTCCGCTCGGAGAGGGCGATGAAGCTGCGGGCGGAGGGGCGCGTCGAAGGGGCCGCCCTCGCGATCTTGCGTGTCCTTGAGGGGCGCGAGATCGCGGTGTCCGAGTCGGTGCGGGAGCGGATCGTAGGGTGCTCCGATCTGGACACGCTCAACACCTGGCTCGGCCGCTCCGGGACGGTGGCAGCGGCCGAAGAGCTCTTCGTGGAGTCCGTCGACTGACGAGTAGTCGGGGGCCAGGTGTGTTCACCTGGCCCCTGGTGCTTGCTCGCCGGCACCGGTGACCTTCGCGGGGCGCCCCAGTCCCACCCCTTCCCGAACTAGGGGGCTGCACCCCCTAGCACCCCCGCCAATCGGCGCTCCGCGCCTCGTCCTCAAACGTCGGACGGGCTGATATCTGCGCGGGGTCTGGGGCGGCAGCCCCAGGGAAGGGCGGGTGGGTGGGGGAATCAGCCTGCCCGGCGTTTGAGGGCGAGGCGCGGGGCGCCGGAGGGGAGGGGGTCTGGGGGCGGAGCCCCCAGGAGGGGGCTAGGGGGTCGGCGGCTGTCGGGTGTCGGCTTGGGCGCCTGCGAGGATCGCGTCCAGTAGGCCCGGATACCGCGCGTCCAAGTCCTCCCGCCGCAGCGTCAGCAGGTTCTCCCGTCCGGAGGGCCGCTGCCAGATCACCCCGTTCTCGCGGAGGACCCGCCAGTGGTGGGTCATCGTCGACTTCGCCGTCACGCCGAGCGTGTTGAGGACGCTGGTGCAGTTGTGGTCGCCCCCGGAGTCGAGGAGGCGGATCACGGAGAGCCGCAGGGGATTGCCGAGGGCGGTCAGGACGCCGTCGACGCGGATCTGGTCGCGCTCGGGGTGGCGATAGCTCATGCCCACCACCGTACCTCCGTACGTGGATATTCGAACTATCGGGACGGGGTTCCTTGTGCCGCGCCGCGATCGTACGTAAGGATGCGTACAGTCAAGTGTACGTAAGAACGCGTACAGTCGCACCGTCGTACCGAAAGGGCACCCGTGTCTGACAAGCCACGCCCGGGCTTGAGCCTCCTCCTGCTCGCCCTCGCGCAGACCGTCTACTCGCTCGACCTCAACATCGTGTTCGTCGCACTGCCCGAGATCGGCTCCGACCTCGGATTCCCGGGCCAGACACAGCAGTTGGTGGTCAGCGCCTACGTCGTCTTCGCGGGCGGATTCCTGCTGTTCGGCGGGCGCGCGGCCGACCTGCTCGGGCGGCGCCGGATGTTCGTGCTCGCCCTCACCCTGTACGCCGTGTCGTCCCTCGCGGGCGGGCTCGCGACCAGCGCGGGCGTCATCATCACCGCACGGGCCGTGCAGGGGATCGGCGGCGCGCTCCTGCTCCCCGCGACGCTGTCCCTCATCAACAACCTCTTCGAGGAAGGGCCCCGGCGCAATCGCGCCCTCGCCGTCTGGGGCGGCGCCGGAGCCAGCGGGCTCACCCTCGGCGCGCTGCTCGGCGGGCTGCTCACCGACCGGTTCGGCTGGCCCGCCGTGTTCTACGTGAACGTGCCGCTCGCCGGGCTCGTCGCCCTCGGCGCGCTGTACGTCATCCCGCGCGACCCGGCCCGCACCGAGCGCCGCCGCTTCGACCTGCCGGGCGCGTTCAGCGTCACGGGCGGGGCCACGCTGCTCGTCTTCGGCCTGGTGGAGGGGCCGGAGCTGGGGTGGGGTGACCCGCTCGTCGTGGGGGCCTTCGTCGCCGCCCTCGCGCTGCTCGCGCTCTTCGCCGCCGTCGAGTCCCGCAGCGCCGACCCGCTCATGCCCTTCCGCCTCTTCCGCAACCGCAGCCTCACCGTCGGCATGACCGTCACGTTCGTCTACATGGCCACCTTCGGCGTCCTGCCGTACTTCCTGACGGTCCTGATGCAGAGCGTGCACGGGTACAGCGCCCTGCAGACCGGCCTCGCCTTCCTCGTCCCGTCCCTCGCCATCGCCGCGGGCACCCAGCTCGGCGAGCGCCTCACCACCCGTGCGGGCACCCGCCCCACCCTCGTCGGCGGCTTCGCGGTCGGCGTCGCGGGCACCGCCCTGCTCGCCGTCGGATTCGACGCCGACGCCGGTTACGGGCTGCTCCTGCCGGGGCTCGTCGTCTCCGGCCTCGGGCAGGGCGTGGTCTGGACGGCCATGTGGATCGCGTCCGCCACCGGCACGCCCGCCCACGAACAGGGCGTCGCCAACGGCATCGCGTCCACCGCCCTCAACATCGGCAACGCCATCGGCCTCGCCGTGTTCACGGTCATCGCCGACCTCGGCACCGACGGCAAGGCCGGCGCAGCCCTGCGCGCGGCGACCGCCGACGGCGGCGCCCTGGTGGTGCTGCTCACGGCGGCGGGCATGGTGGCGGGCCTGCTCGTCACGCTCGCCCTGCCCCGGTCGGGGGCGGCCCGCACGGTACGTACGTCAGAAGCGGCCCGTACGTCGCGCGCGGCCACCGCCGAACCCGCCGCCGAGCTCCTCAACGCCCCAGGAAAATCGGGTTCGTGAGCGCCTTCATCGGCCCGGGCAGCGGCGGCGCCACCGCGGGCTGCCGCACCTCGGCCCGTACGTACGCCGCGTACGAGGCCGTCGTGCGCCACTCCGCGGAACCCGTGCCCGAGTCGGGCAGGACCGGACTGGTGAACAGCGTGCCCTGGTCCGTGACGAAGCGGATCGTGCAGCCGGGCGCGCCCTTGACGTCCAGGCGCACGGTCACCGGGTCGTCCCGGTCGACGCGGAGCCGCTCGCCGATGCCCGCGTGCGCGCCCTTGCCGCCGGACGCGGAGAAGGCGAGCTCGACCGCCTTGTTCTCGGCGATGTAGGAGTGGCCCGCGCGGATGCCGTCCTGGATGGCCTCGCGGGTCAGGTCGTCGGCGAGGACGACGGTCTGGGGGCGGCCGACCGGGTCGGGATCGCGGTGGGCGTCGCTGTTGCCCATCGCCGGGGTCCAGCGGCGCCCGCCGCGCACGGCGGCCACCAGCTGGTTGTCCCACTCGGCGAGCGCGATCTCGTCCTCCGGCGAGTAGGCGCCGTTCCACACCTCCACCGCGTCCGCCTCGTTGAAGCCGAACTTCCAGTTGCAGCCGACGCAGGTGGCGTGCGGGTGGGCGGGGACGACCAGGCCGCCGGCGCGGTGGACCTCGCGGGCGTAGTGGCCGAAGCGGTTGTCGCGGGCGCGGTAGCGCCAGTCGATGAACGTGCCGGGCTCCGTGCCGAGCGCGAGGACGTGGCCGTTGCGCGTGGTGATCTCCTCGCCGAGCAGCACGAGCAGGTCGTCGCCCGCCACGTCGGACCAGTGGGCGTGCGAGGACTGGGTGTTGTGCTCGGAGGTGTTGATGAAGTCCAGGCCCGCCGCGCGGGCGAGGGCGCCGATCTCGGCGGGGGTGCGGCGGCCGTCGGAGTACCAGGTGTGCAGATGGCAGTCGCCCCGGTACCAGGCGCGGCCCCGGCCCCTGGCCCGCTCCGGCGGGTACGTGGGCCTCGGCGTCGTCCCCGGCGCCCCGTAGGTGAGGGTGATCGTCACCTCGTAGGGGAGCCCCTGAGGGGACACCGTGTACGGGCCGAGCGCGATGTTCCAGGTGCCCGCGCGCACCGGCCCCGGGATGTACCCGGGCGTCGCGTCGTCGGCGCGGACGAAGAACTCCGTGCGGGCGCCGCCCGACCAGCCGCGGAAGCCCCGGCCGCCGAGGGCGGTGCCGCGCTCGTCGAAGACGCCGATGTCGAGCGCGTTGCCGACGGTGCCCGGCGGCACGGGCGGCTTCTGGTAGGTGTACGCCACGTGCAGCTGCTGCACGCCCCGGGGGATCTCGACCGGCAGGTACACGAAGTCGGGGGCGCCGACGGGCAGCGTCCCGCGGATGGTCTTGGTCTCCTGGCCCGAGCGCCGCTCCGCGGCCCCGGCCTCGTCGGCGAAGCTCACACTGCTCAACGTAAGGGCGGTCGCCGCCCCCGTCACGAGCAGCGCGCGTCTGTTCAGGTGGCGTTCGTCCTCGCACATGCTGCGGCTCCCCAGAGGTCGGTGACGGAGGCGCCCGGAGGCTCTCCGCGGTCACTGCGTGGCGCGGGTGGTGCGTGCAACTCTGGTATTCAGCCGTGAACTCCCTTGTAAGGGAAGGGGATCGGAGGGTTGACGTCCGGCCACGGGCACGTCCGCGTTCCGGCCCTCCTCCCCTGGGCGGAAGTGCCTGTATTTCACTGGGCGGAAGTGCCCGTAGGAGCCCCGTGGCGTCGCTCGTATGCTCGATGGCATGACCGACACCGCGCAGTCCCCCGAGGCCGGACGACCCGCCCCTGACGAGGCGGGACGCCCCACCGCCAACGCCATGCGACGTGCCCTGAAGCGGGCCAGGGACGGGGTCGCCCTCGACGTGGCGGAGGCCGCGGTGCTGCTTCAGGCGCGCGGCGACGACCTGGAGGACCTGGCGGCGTCGGCCGGGAGGGTGCGGGACGCGGGCCTGGAGGCGGCGGGCCGCGCGGGCGTCATCACGTACTCGAAGAGCGTGTTCATCCCGCTGACCCGGCTGTGCCGGGACAAGTGCCACTACTGCACCTTCGTGACCGTCCCGGGCAAGCTGCGCAAATCCGGGCACGGGATGTTCATGTCGCCGGACGAGGTCCTCGACATCGCCCGGCGCGGCGCCGAACTCGGCTGCAAGGAAGCCCTGATCACGCTCGGCGACAAGCCCGAGGACCGCTGGCCCGAGGCCCGCGAGTGGCTGGACGCGCACGGGTACGACGACACCATCGCGTACGTACGCGCCATCTCCATCCGCATCCTGGAGGAGACGGGCCTCCTGCCGCACCTCAACCCGGGCGTCATGACCTGGACCGACTTCCAGCGCCTCAAGCCCGTCGCGCCCTCCATGGGCATGATGCTGGAGACGACGGCCGAGCGGCTGTGGTCCGAGCCGGGCGGCCCGCACTACGGCTCGCCCGACAAGGAACCGGCGGTCCGCCTGCGCGTCCTCGAGGACGCGGGCCGCTCGTCCGTCCCCTTCACCAGCGGGCTGCTCATCGGGATCGGCGAGACGTACGAGGAGCGCGCGGAGTCCCTCTTCGCGCTGCGGCGCGTGGCCCGCTCGTACCACGGCATCCAGGAGCTGATCATCCAGAACTTCCGCGCCAAGCCGGACACGGCGATGCGCGGCATGCCGGACGCCGAGATCGACGACCTGGTGGCGACGGTCGCGGTCGCCCGGCACATCATGGGCCCGTCCGGCTGCGTCCAGGCCCCGCCGAACCTGATCGGCGGCGAGTACGGCCGCCTGATCCGCGCCGGCATCGACGACTGGGGCGGCGTCTCGCCGATCACGATCGACCACGTGAACCCCGAGAAGCCGTGGCCGCAGATCGACGCGCTCGCCGAGCAGGCCGCGGCGGAGGGCTTCGAGCTGCGCGAACGGCTCTGCGTGTACCCGGAGTTCGTGCGGCGCGGCGAGCCGTGGCTGGACCCGCGCCTCCTGCCGCACGTGCGCGCGCTCGCCCTGGAGTCGGGCCTCGCCAACCCGGACGCGCCCGTGCGCGGCCTGCCCTGGCAGGAGCCCGACGAGGGCTACGTGGCCTCGTCCGGCCGCACCGACCTGCACCGCACCATCGACACCACCGGCCGCACCGCCGACCGGCGCGACGACTTCGACGAGGTGTACGGGGACTGGGAGGCGCTGCGGGAGCAGGCGGCGCCCGGCATGGTCCCGTCCCGCATCGACGGCGACGTGCGCTCCGCCCTCGCGACGGCGGCCGACGACCCGACCCGCCTGAGCGACGACGAGGCCCTCGCCCTCCTGCACGCGGACGGCCCCGCCCTCGACGCGCTCTGCTCCATCGCGGACGACGTGCGCAAGTCGGTGGTCGGCGACGACGTCACGTACATCGTCACGCGGAACATCAACTTCACCAACGTCTGCTACACGGGCTGCCGCTTCTGCGCCTTCGCGCAGCGCCGCACGGACGCGGACGCGTACACGCTCTCCCTGTCGCAGGTCGCCGACCGCGCCGAGCAGGCGTGGGACGTGGGCGCGGTGGAGGTCTGCATGCAGGGCGGCATCCACCCGGATCTTCCGGGCACCGCCTACTTCGACATAGCGCGGGCCGTGAAGGAGCGCGTGCCCGGCATGCACGTGCACGCCTTCTCGCCGATGGAGGTCGTCAACGGCGCGACCCGTACGGGACTTTCGATACGGGAGTGGCTGGAGCGGGCCAAGGAGTCGGGCCTCGACTCGATCCCCGGGACGGCCGCCGAGATCCTCGACGACGAGGTCCGCTGGGTCCTGACGAAGGGCAAGCTCCCGACGGCGACGTGGATCGAGGTCATCAAGACGGCCCACGAGGTGGGGCTGCGCTCGTCATCGACGATGATGTACGGCCACGTGGACCAGCCCCGCCACTGGCTCGGCCACTTCCGCACGCTGTCCCGCATCCAGCAGGAGACCGGCGGCTTCACGGAGTTCGTGACGCTGCCCTTCATCCACACGAACGCGCCGGTGTACCTGGCGGGCATCGCGCGCCCGGGCCCGACCACCCGCGACAACCGCGCGGTGACCGCCATGGCGAGGCTGCTGCTGCACCCCCACATCCCCAACATCCAGACCAGCTGGGTGAAGCTCGGCACGGAGGGCGCGGCCGAGATGCTGCGCTCCGGCGCGAACGATCTTGGCGGGACGCTGATGGAGGAGACCATTTCCCGTATGGCGGGGTCGAGTTACGGCTCGTACCGCTCGGTGAAGGACCTGGTCGCGATCGCGGACGCGGCGGGGCGGCCGGCGAGGCCGCGCACCACGGTGTACGGGGCGGTGCCCGAGGAGCGGCAGCGGGCGGCCGCGGCGTCGGACGGCCACCTGCCGGAGTTGCTGCCGGTGCTTGACGAGTAGTCCGTCGCGGGGCGCCCCAGACCCGCCCCTTCCCGAACTGGGGGCTCCGCCCCCAGACCCCCGCT
>NZ_JBHYJH010000288.1:0-7120 GCF_042740445.1 Streptomyces sp. NPDC059003
CCGGCCACCGCGCACCGGCGCGCGGTGCCGCCGCCCCAAGCCGGCGCCCGCCCGTACACCTGGCGCAAGCCGGTCCCCGCTGGGGACAGGACTGTTGGGTGTACGGGCGGGGCGGGCGGGGCGGGCGGGGCGGGCCGGGTGCGGTCAGGAGGCGTGCGGTGCCCAGGCCTCGCGGCCCAGGTCGCGGCTGAGGAATTCCTCCAGGCCGCTCACGTGCCGGCCCTGGGCGATGGGGATGCTGTGCAGGTACTCCTCCGGCAGGTCGAACGCCTCGGCGAGCAGGGCCAGATGGGGGGCCAGGTTCTCCACGGCGGTGTTGACCGCGCCCGGCAGCCCGCGGACATGATGCGGTGTCAGCCTTCCCTCGCTGAGCAGGTCACCGGTGTGCCGGCTGAGCTCCTGCAGCAGAAACAGCCGGCACAGGTCCTCCAGCACGGCGCGGGCGCCGGGCTCCGCGGTGGCGGCGATGGCCTCCAGGAAGGCGTCCGCGGCCTGCAGCCGGGCGTGGGCGGCGACCATTTCCAGGCCGCTGGCGGAGGCGGAGTTCCAGCGGCCCAGCGGATCGCCGCGCCGTCCCTGGCGCAGCGCCGCCCTGGCCCGGTCCTGCCACACCACCTCGACGTGCGCGTACAGGGCGCGCAGGAAGGACAGGTCGTCCAGTGAGCGGCCCTCGGGCGGGTGGGTGTCCTGACCGGTGCGGTCGGTGACGTGGCCCAGGACCATCTCGGCGGCGGCCTTCACCCAGATGACGAGGTTGTCGCCCTCGGCGGTGATGCCGCCCTCGACGCTGGAGGGCAGGTCGGACAGCCCGTTGTGGGAGAACAGGCCGTGGGCGCCGCACCGTTCGCGGCACTCGATGACGATCGCGCGGGCCTGCCAGGTGATCCAGCCCTTGGCGATGGCCACCAGGCGTTCGGTCTCCTCGCGCTGCTCGGCGCCGTGCTCCACCCAGCGGTTGAGGACGCTGCGGTGCAAGAACGTCATGGCGTAGGCGGTGGCCAGGCCGCCCAGCAGCCGCCCGTGATGGCTGCGGTGATCGGCGATCGCGATGCGCCGGCCGGCTTTCGCCCCCGCGACGAGCCGGGTGTGGGAGTGGCGCACCGCGATGGCCAGGGCGGCCCGTGCCATGCCGAGCGTGCCCGCGCTCATGCACAGCTTGCCGGTGGTGACGCGGTCGATGCTCTTCAGGAACCGCCGGCGCGGGTTGCCCAGGTCGCTGGCGAAGCGGCCCTGGTCGTCCAGGCGCCCGTGCGCGCCCTCCAGCAGGGCCTCGCGCGGCAGGCGCACGTGCTCGAAGGCGGTGACGCAGTGGTCGACCGGGGTGCCCGGGCGGGCGGGAAGCCGGCGCACCCGGATGCCGGGCAGGTGGCCGAACTCGTCGCTGAGCGGGGTCAGGAACAGGAACACGCCCCGGTCCTGGCCGTCGGTGAGCAGCCGCGCGGCCACCAGGGCGCTCTTGGGGCCGCCCGTGGTACTGGTGTTGGGCATGAACTTCTGCGCGCCGGGGTTGGGGGTGTGCAGGACGAACCCCCCGCTGGCGCGGTCAAAGGTGGCGGTGGTCTCCAGCAGGGCCGCGTCGTTGCCGTGCTCCAGCTCGGTGCACAGGAACGTGCCGGTGCGCCTGAGCGAGGTGTAGGCGCTTAAGTCCCGCCCGGCGGCGCCGTCCTGATGGCTCAGCAGACTGCCCAGGAACAGGTTGTAGTGGATGCTCTCCAGCGTGCACAGGCCGCCGTCGAGGAAGCCCGTCCACTCGTGCAGCGCGGCCAGCCTGCGCACGTTGAGCGCCAGGTCGCACGGATCGTCGACGGCCGCGTTCACCCGTCGCAGCCGGGCGTAGGACAGATCGACGCGCTCGGGCGCGCTGAGCCCGGGCCGGTGGCGGAAGGATTCGTCGGCGATCAGGCCGCGCCAGGGCCCGTGCAGCCGGCTGCGGTCCTCGCGGTCGAACAGGAGGTACGTCAACTCGCGCAGTATCGGCCCCGCAAGGCGGTAGGCATCTGCTGCTCCGATGGTGCCAGGAGCCTGCGGCCGTTGCGTCAGCAGGTTCATAGCGATCTCCCCAGGGAAGAGCGACGAAGGGGGGTGTGGGATGAGAGAGATGAGAGAAAGGAACGCCCGTTAAAGTACGTACTAACCGGTTTCTTTTACAAGGTACTTGATGACAGGAAGCCCCCCGCGCGTTGTGGATCAACTCCCCTGCGGGCAGGCGAAGGTGCGGGCCACAACGGGCGCCGGACACCCCGGCGCAAGGCGATGATACGGACGATTGAGAAACCGGCCGTCAGGTTTTATTGTGGGGAGCCGGATAGGGCGGAAGTGGCGCTCCGCAAGGCAAACGCCGGAATCAGGAATTCCGTCATGGGGGGCCGGTGCGCGGTATCCGGCGTGCCGGATTTCCGTCCGGCAAAACACGGGACGTGGAGACGGGTTGTGGCACAGCAGGAGCGGGCGGTGCGGACACGGCAGGCGATCCTGGCGGCCGCCGCCGAGGTGTTCGACGAGCTCGGCTACGAGGCGGCCACCATCTCCGAGGTCCTGAAGCGGGCGGGCCTGACCAAGGGCGCCCTGTACTTCCACTTCGCCTCCAAGGAGGAGCTGGCCCAGGGCGTGCTCCTGGAGCAGGTGCGGGCCCTGCCCCCCGCCCCCGAGCACGAGCTGGTCCTGCAGCAGTCGCTGGACGAGTCCCTGCTCCTTGCCCACCTGCTGCGGCCCGACACCGGACACCCCATCGTGCGCGGCGCCGTGCGCCTGACCGTGGACCAGGGCTCCCCCCGCGACGGCCTGGACCGCAAGACCCCCATGGGCGCCTGGGAGCGGCACGTCGTGGCGGTCCTGGAGAAGGCCAAGGAGCGCGGCGAGCTGCTTCCCGGCGCCGACCTGCCGGCCATCGGCAAGCTGTTCGTGGGCGCCTTCACCGGCGTGCAGGTGCTCTCCCACATCATGACCGGCCGCGACGACCTGCCCGAGCGGGTGTGCGACCTGTACCGGTACGTGCTGCCGGCCATCAGCGTGCCCGGGGTGCTGGTGCGCATGGACTTCGACCCCCGGCGCGGCGAGCAGGCCCTGAAGAAGGCCCTGCGCCTGCAGCAGGAGCGGGCCCTGGAGGTCGCCGCGAGCGCGTGAGCGCAACCACCCCCGGCGTCCGCCGCCGAGGGGGGCACGGCAAGTCCCCTTGCAGTTCGGGACAGTTCGGGCGCGGCCGCGGGTGGTGCGCCTCAGGCAAGGCCGACGGGAACGGAGTGCACGCATGAACAGCAGCACGTGCCCCTTCGCGCTGGATGCGCAGGGACGCGACCAGGGCGCAGAGGCCGCGCTGCTGCGCGCCAGGGGCGCCGCGGTCCAGGTCACCCTCCCCGGCGACATCACCGCCTGGGCGGTGGTGCGCGCGCCCGTCCTGAGACAGCTCCTGCTGGATCCGCGGGTGTCCAAGGACGCGCGCCGGCACTGGCCGCCGTTCGCCCGCGGCGAGATCACCCCCGACTGGCCGCTGTTTCCCTGGGTGGCCCTGGAGAACATGCTCACCGCCCACGGCGAGCGCCGCGCACGGCTGCGCCGGCTGGTCTCGGGCGCCTTCACCACCCGCCGCATCGAAGCCCTGCGCCCGCGCATCCAGCAGCTCGCCGACGACCTCCTCGACCACCTGGCCGCCACCGCGCCCGGCCAGGTGGTGGACCTGCGGGCGCAGTACGCGCAGCTCTTGCCGATGCGGGTGATCTGCGGGCTGATCGGCGTGAGCCAGGAGGCCGAACAGGTCCTGGGCGCCGCCATGGACGTCGGCTTCAGCTCCGCGGCCAGCGCCGAGGAGATGGCCGGCGCGATGGCCGACATCAAAGGCGTCCTCACCCGCCTGGTCACCGCCAAGCGCGCACAGCCCGGCGACGACCTGACCTCCGCCCTGCTGCAGATCCGCGACCAGGGCGACGAACTGAGCGAACAGGAACTCGTCGACACCCTGCAGCTGCTGCTCGCCGCCGGCCTGGAGACCCTGACCACCTTCATCACCAACGCGATCGCCGAACTGCTCATCCGCCCCGAACAGCTGGCCCACGTCACCGCCGGGCGGGCCACCTGGGAGGCGGTGGTCACCGAGACCCTCGCCACCCGCGCCCCGGCCGCCTACATGCCGCTGCGCTACGCCGTGCAGGACATCCCCCTGGACGACGTCCTGATCAAGAAGGGCGACGCCATCATCGTCTCCTTCGCCGCGGCCGTCCTGGACCCGCACGACTACGGCCCCGACGCCGCCCGCTACGACCTGCTGCGCACCGAGCGCCGCGACAACCTCGCTTTTGGCCACGGACCGCACTACTGCCTGGGCGCCCCGCTGGCCCGGGTCCAGGCGGCCCTCGCCCTGCGCGCCCTGTTCGACCGCTTCCCCCGCCTGTCCCTGGCGATCGCCCCGCAACAGCTGCGGCCCATCGAGTCGTTCATCGTCAACGGCCACCGCGAACTGCCCGTCCACCTCCACGGCACCCCCACGACGCGGCCCGCAGGAGCGCAGAGTTGATCACACAGAGGCCGCCGGCGGCCGCGAGCCCGCACACACCACCGCCTCCAGACTCGGCCCGTCGGCCAGCCGCGGCAGCAGCACCTCCCAGAAACGGGTGATGTTGCGCCGCGACAGCCAGCTGGCATCCGCCCCGCCCAGCACCTCGAACCCCGTGGTCGCCGCCACGATCACACAGGCACCGTCCGTCCACGACACCCCCTTGGCCAGCGTCCCGCTGCGCTCGGCACTGCGCAGCGTCTCCTCCACCCAGCGCTGCCACTGCCCGCGCAGCGAATGCCCGCGCAGCGCAGGATCCGTGCGGCACACCAGATCGGCGGCGAGCTCGAAACCGCTGCGCACCACCACATCCCGGGCCAGCAGCCCCATCAGCTCATGCGTGGCATCCACCACCCGCTGCAGGCAGTTGCCCTGCCCGGCCCACGCCGCCTCGGTGATCCGCCGCAGCGCCTCGGCGGCCTCCGCCTCCACCGCCTGCGCCAGCATCCGCTTGCTGGCGAAGTGGAAGTGCAGCGCGCCGTTGCTGACCCCGGCCCGTCTGCTGATGGCACTGAGCGACGCAGGGACGAAGCCTTCCTCCGCGAACACCTCGGCCGCCGCCTGGATCAGCGCACGCCGGGTCCGGGTGGCTCGTTCCTGCTTGACCATGCTGCCTCCTGGGCGGGGGGACGCCGAAGGCCGACCGGACAACGGCATCACAGACCACATGCGTATGCGTAGTGCAGGTACTGCGGCGGGCCCGCCGGCGTCCCCGGACAGCCCGGACGGCCCGGACAGCCCGGGGCCGGGGGCCGTCACCGGCCAACTCCCCGGCCACGACGGCCAGGACAGCCCCGGCGGCCCCGGCGGCGGCCGGGCCTGCGGGGCAATCCGGTGCGGCCTGTGCCGGATCCGGGACAGCCGTCGCCGCCATGACAGGTCCCTTCCAGGGGCGCGGCCGGGGCACCGCGGGGCCCACCGAGGGATTATAAAACCGTCTATGCGGTTTGCAAATGGAGAGTGCCGCCCGTCTCTCCCGCCCCCGCCCGGCGACCGCACGGAGCCCGGACGGACACCAACTCCCCACCCCCACACCGGAGTTGACATCCGGCGCCCGGCCGCTCCGCGGCCGCCGCGGGGGAGTGCGGCGGACGGCGGCGCCCCCGCCCCGCTCCCCAATACAGACCGCACGGTCTCTTTTCTGCCGTCTCCCGCGGGTCCGCGCCGCCCGCACAGGCTTATTTGACGCTCCGTCAGGAGGTGGCGGAGTGTCCAACTGCGCAGAAATTCCGGCGTTGTTGCAGCTAGAAGAGCGGCGGGCAACTTCCGCTCTCCGGCGGGCTCAAACATGCCCGAAGGTATGGTTTAATGCCAACAGACCGGTCGCCCTGTTTTTAAGGTGGTAGTTCCCGGGACGTGGCGTCCGTTGATGTTCGCAAGACACCTGGAGCACCGCTTCACGAGACGGGGGAGATCACGTGAACATCCGGCTACTGGGCACATTCGAGGTCACCTTGCACGGTGTCACGGTGATGCCCACCGCGCCCAAGCCGCGCCAGCTCCTCGCGCTGCTGGCGCTCCATGCCGACCAGGTGGTCCCGGTCGGCTCGCTCACCGAGGAGCTGTGGGCCGGGCGCCCGCCGCGCACCGCCCGCACCACCCTGCAGACCTACGTGCTCCAGCTGCGCGAACTCATCGCCGCCGCCCTGGAACAGGGACAGCGGGAGCAGCAGGGCGAGACGGTGCGCAAGACCGCCAAGGACGTCCTGGTCACCCTGCCCGGCGGCTACCTCCTGGACAGCGGCGGCGGCACCGTCGACGTGCGGGAGCTGGAGCGCCTGACCGGCATCGGCTACCGGGCCATGGACGCCGGCGACTTCCAGGGCGCGGCCCGCTACCTGCGCGAGGGCCTCGCGCAGTGGACCGGGCCCGCCTTCGCCGACGTGCACACCGGACCGCAGCTGGAGATGGAGGCCAAGCGCCTGGAGGAGACGCGGCTGTGCGCGCTCAACCAGCGCATCGAGGCGGAGCTGCGCCTGGGCCGCCACCGCGACCTGCTCGCCGAGCTCACCGTGCTCGTCAACCGCTACCCCACGCACGAGAGCCTGCACGGGCAGTTCATGCTCGCCCTGCACCGCTCCGGACGGCGCGGCGAGGCCCTGGAGGCCTACCAGCGCATCCGCTCAACACTCGTGCGCGAGCTGGGACTCGAGCCGTCCGCCGAGCTGCGCCGGGTGCAGCAGCTGATCCTCATGGCCAGCCCCGAGCCCGCCCCCGCCCGGCGCGGCCGCCTGGTGCGCACCAGCTGACAGCAGCCCCCGCCCCGCCCCGGGCGGGCCCTCCCCGGCCCGCCCGGGCCCTCCCTGCTCCCCCCCCCGCTCCTCCCCGTTCCCCCCTGTTCCTTCCTGTTCCTCCCCGGCCCGCCCGGAGCTCCCCCGCTCCTCCCCGGCGCGGGGGCGGGGGGGCCGCCCCCCGGGCGGGGGCGCGGCGGGGTGTTGGTTGGTGGGATTTGGTGTTTTTTGGGGGGGGGGGGGGCGGCCGCCGGGGCCGGCGGGGGGGGCGGCGCGCGCCCCGGGGCGCCGCCCCGGGGGGGGGGGCGCGGGGGGGGGGGGGGGCGGGGGGGCGGCGGGCGGC